>JAVBPD010000100.1:0-32426 GCA_031549885.1 Clostridiaceae bacterium | reverse complement strand
TCTGGATATTTTCTGTAATGTTTACGCCATTTGAAAAATTATCAATTCTTCTTCTTAAAATTCTCTCTTGATTTTTTCTTTGAATTTCCAAATATTCTTCTGAAAAAGGTTCTACTTCAATTTGTTCAAATTTAGGTCTGCGGGGGTCATTTTCCACATATTTTTCAGGAAGAAGGTCATCTCCTTGATTTATTATCATTTTTGGTTCTGGCTTTATTACTTTTTTCTTTTTTGCCATATATACTCCTTATAAAATAATGCATCATAACTATTATATTTATTAAGTTTTAAATTTATTACAAGTTTTAAATACTATTTTAGTCTATATAAATTTATTATATAGGTTTATAATTATTTATATATTAATTTTAAAAAAGAAGGTAAAGCCCATGAAAAAAAGGTTTGTAACTGGTGAAGAAAACATATTTTTTATGAGTCCAGAAGCAAATGTGTCAATAGTAGCTAGAATAAGAGGAAAAATAGAAAAAGATATCTTAAAGCTTTCTATAAAAAAATCAGCAGAGAAATATCCTATGATTGGCGCTGTTATTACTTTAGAAGAAGATTTGAAATTTTTAATAAAAGATGACTTTACTTTGCCTATTCAAATTATAAATAAAACCTCAGATGATCAATGGATGGAAATTATCAAGGAAGAATCAAAGAAGCCTTTTAATTTTGAAAATGGGCCGCTTATTAGATTTATATGGTTAAAAGATGAAGATGAATCAGATATTATAATTTTTTGTCAACATATGATATGCGATGGAAAATCACTTGTAAATTTAATTCATTCTATGCTTTCTTTTATGGGAAATAATGATTTAGGCTATAATATCGATAATTGTGAACATTATTTATCTAAAGATTCACAAAAACTTTTAAGAAAAAATTTATCTAGAAATTTGCTTAAGCGAGTAATGATTAGACATATTAATAAAAAATGGAAAAAATCAAATATAAATTTTAATTATGATGATTTTTTAATAGCTCATAGTATTTATAATAAAAAATATAGTTACACCATTATTTCCAATGAATTTTCTGAAGAAGATACTAAAAATTTAATATTAAAGAGCAGGTTGTATGGAGCAACTGTAAATTCTGCCATAGCTGTTGCATACCTTGCAGCTAGAAAATATATTTTGATAAATTACCAAAATTCTATTCAAGGAATTGGAGTAAATATAAGAGGTTTTTTTGATAATTCAGCTAAGGATGCTTTTGGTTGCTTTGTATCTGATATTACCTTTTCATTTGAATATGATGAAAAAAAAGACTTTTGGGAAAATGTAGTTATATATCATGCTATTTCTAGAGAAAAACTTAGAAAAAATGAGGATTTAACATCATATATTGCCATAGAAAACATGGACAAAGCTCTTATGAATGGCCTTACATTTGCAAGGCATGTACATTACAATCCACAGGAATTTAAAAAACATAAAAAGTTTATGAAATTAATAAATAGCATTGCTGGTAAAATCGCAAAGGATGGCATAGATTCATACCCTGGGCTTTTAATTACAAATATTGGATCTGCTGTTTTTCAAAACCATTTTGGAAATCTTATTTTAGATAAACTATTTTTTGCCCCATCATCAATTCCACTTGAAAATGCTGGCATGATATTAGGAGCTGTTATAATGAATTCTAAGCTTAATATTACATTAAACATGACTGAGCTTAATGATGGAGATGGAACTGTATTTAAATTAATGAGCAAGATAAATGGAAAAGCTGTAGAGTATTTAAATTTTGCTATGCATTAAAAAACATAAAATAGATTTTTTAGCATAGTTTGTACATAAAACCATATATTTGGTTTATATTAAAAAAGAGAAAGTAGGCATGTTAAAAAAAGGCATTGTCTTATAATAATTTTTTTGAATATAAGTATATTTGGTTTATTTTTATTATTTAGGAGGAAAAAATGAATTTAGAAAGAGAATGGTTAAAATCTACAGCACTGCAAAGCTTGACTGGTAAATGGGGACTTGCTATTGGCGTATCTTTTGTTGCTATGTTACTTGGAGGCAATTCATTTGGTTCTGCTTTTACATTTAGCAGGGATTATAATGAATTATCTAGAGGTGCTTTGTTATTTTTAATAGTTTGGTTTTGTATTATTTTAATTATTGGAGGAGTTATTTTACTCGGTCACAATCTTTTTTACATTAAACTTATAAGAGGAGAAAATGTAGAATTTTCCATTTTATTTTCAAGATTTCCTTATTTTTTTAAAGCTTTAGGGTTAAATTTATTAGTTACATTATTAACCTTATTATGGTCATTATTATTAATAATTCCTGGAATAATTGCTGGATACAAATATTCAATGGCATCATATATTATGGCTGAAAATCCTGATATCGGTATAATGGATGCCATAAATGAGAGCAAGCAGATGATGGATGGGAATAAAATGACATTGTTTGTACTTCATCTTAGCTTCTTTGGATGGGTTTTACTAGCAGCTTTAACTTGTGGCATTGGAATTTTATTTTTAACTCCTTATATGAGAGCCACAGAAGCAGCATTTTATAATGAATTATCAGGTTATAAAAATAATAATTTTAAAAATATTAATTCTAGTATGTATAGTATTTAGTTTTACTTTACAATTTTTGCATGATATATTTATATATAATAGGTATGAATTTATTTAAAAAAAGAAAGGAGATGCTGCTTTCCTCCACATATTTAAAAATAGTGGTATAGCAGCGCAGATGATGAATATTGATAGTAACTATATTGCAAAAGCATCAGTGGAGCTTGCCATATCTTCAAGAGAACAGGAAATAAATATAATAAAAAAATTAAATGAAAAGGAAATAAAATCTGTAGCTGTAGATATTGGAGGAGAATTTATAAAATCAATTCCTAAAATTGTGGAAAGAGCTTTAGTTGCATCTCACAGAGCAAATTTAATTAAAGAATGCCATATGCATGATGGAGCTTTAATTGGTGCTACTAGAGAAGCAATTATGCAAATAGCATCAAGGGCAACAGGATTTAATATTGGCGGGAAGATTGGCATAGCAAGGTTTAAAGAGCACTTGAGCGTTTGCATATTTTTAAGCATTGGCATTATACATTTAAATGAAGTGGTTATTGGTCTTGCACATAGGTCAATTGCAGATATTTAATTATTTAATAGAGCTAAACTTACAATTAATTTTAAGTTTAGCTCTTTAAATTTTGATTAATAATAATGTATTTAAATGAATTATATTTAATTTTATTAAATATTTGTGGTATAATTACTAAGTGAAATCGATTATAATTACAAGAATTACATATTATAGAGTTAAGAACTTTTTATATTAATTTAATTTTTTTCTTGCAAATTTAAGCTATAATATATTATCCTATAAACAATATATTAATAAATAGTAAATCTGCGTTAATTTTTAAGTGTTGTATGACAATCTAAATGGTTTAGGAGGACTAGTTGTTTTATGAACAATGCAAGAACTGAAAAAGAAGAACTGGAATACTTAATAAATGAAGTTAAAACTTTAGGGAAATATGTTTTTGATGAAGAAAAAAAATGTTTTTTTGCTGACACAGAAGTAGTGCTTTGTTTAAAAGAAATAGAAATTGGAAAGTTTGTAAGCGTGGGATCTTATTTTTTCGATGGCTATGAAATAGGGCTTAGTGAGGAAGAGGCAGATAAATTAGTTTTCTATGGAGATAAGGAATATGTGAGGGAAAAAGCATTAAATCAATATAATTTAGAACCGGAAATTTTTATGAATTATCCAGTTATATATACAAATGTATTCATCGAATTTGTAGAGGAATAACCAATAAGTTTTTAAAATATGTTTAAAAAATTGACTTAAGTAAATAATTATAATAGAATTAGTATGATATTTAAAAGCATTGATTAGGAAGAGTACTTAAAAAAGTCACTTTAAGAGAGCAAAGGGTTGGTGTAACTTTGCAGGAATTTTTAAGGAATATCCCCTAGGAGTGAAAGCTGAAAGTTATTATGTGTAAGCAATCCGCAGTTGTTTTTGCGTTATAAAACAGAGCATGATGGTGCTTTACCTTTTAGGTGGTTAGTAAGTTTGTATGACTTTGTCCTTTGGGATGAAGTCTTTTTATTTGTATAAAAGAAAGGAGAATAAAGTTAATGTACAAAAAAATCGACCAAGGAAGATCTTTTCGCCAAATGGAAGATTCAGTGTTAAAACTTTGGGATGATAAAAATATTGTAAAAAAAAGTTTTAAACTAAATAAAGATAGCAAATATTTTACTTTTAATGAAGGGCCTCCAACAGCAAATGGAAAACCTCATATTGGACACGTAATAACACGTGCCATTAAAGATATAATCCCAAGATACAAGGTAATGAGGGGATATAAAGTTTTAAGAAAAGGAGGCTGGGACACACATGGTCTTCCTGTTGAGCTTGAAGTTGAAAAACAGTTAAAAATATCTGGTAAAAAAGATATTGAAAAATACGGCGTAGAGCCATTTATAGAAAAATGCAAAGAAAGTGTATTCACATATGTTAATATGTGGAAAGAAATGTCTGAAAAAGTTGGGTTCTGGGTAGATATGGATAACCCATATGTCACATATCACAACGATTATATTGAATCAGTTTGGTGGGCTTTAAAGAAAATATGGGATAAAGGCCTTTTTTATAAAGGCTTTAAAGTAATGCCATACTGCCCAAGATGTGGAACAGGTCTTGCATCTCATGAAGTAGCTCAAGGATATGAAGATGTAAAAGACAATACTGTTATTGCAAAATTTAAATTAAAATCTCAAGATAAATACATTCTTGCTTGGACAACAACACCTTGGACTCTTCCTTCAAATGTAGCTCTTACTGTAAATAAAGCTTACGACTATGTTGAAGTTAAAAACAATGGTGAAGTTTATATATTGGGAAAAGAATTAGTTTCTAAAGTTATAGTAGGAGAGTATGAAATAATTCGTGAATTTAAAGGAGAAGAGCTTTTAGGACTTTCCTATGAACCATTATTTACATTTGGAAATGTTGCAGAAGGTAAAATTCATATAGTCGTCCATGGCGATTATGTAACAATGTCAGATGGGTCAGGTATTGTGCATACAGCTCCAGCATATGGAGAAGATGACTACAATACTGGTAAAAAAAATGACCTTGCATTTATACATTTAGTGGATGCTGAAGGTAAATTTGTTAAAGAGGTTACACCATGGGCAGGGGTATTTGTTAAAAATGCTGATCCAAAAATAATAGAGGAGCTTAAAAACACAAATAAATTATATAAATCAGAAAAATTTACTCACTCATATCCACATTGCTGGAGGTGTCATACTCCACTTTTATACTATCCAAGGGATAGCTGGTTTATAAGGATGTCATCTTTAAGGGATGAGCTTTTAGAAAATAATGATAAAATAAATTGGTATCCTGACAATGTCAGAACAGGAAGGTTTGGAAAATTCTTAGAAAATGTAATAGATTGGAGCATATCAAGAAACAGATATTGGGGCACTCCACTTCCAATATGGCAATGTGAGTGTGGCCATGAAGAATGCATAGGTTCTATTGAAGAGTTAAAAGAAAAGGGAATAGATGTTAAAGATGGAATAGAACTTCATAAGCCTTTTATAGATAAAGTGTCTTTAAAATGCCCAAAATGCGGCAAAAATATGAAGAGAGTTGAAGAGGTAATAGATTGCTGGTTTGACTCAGGTTCCATGCCTTTTGCACAGCATCACTATCCATTTGAAAATGAAGAATTATTTAAAGATAATTTCCCAGCAGATTTCATAGCAGAAGCAGTGGATCAAACAAGAGGATGGTTTTACTCTCAACATGCTATTGCAACATCTATATTTGAAGGTCCAGCTTTTAAAAATTGCATAGTCATGGGTCATGTTTTGGATAAAAATGGCAAAAAAATGTCTAAGCATTTAGGAAATGTTTTAGATCCAATGGAAGTTATAAATGAGTTTGGGGCAGATGCAGTAAGATGGTTCTTTTTCACAACTTCAGCACCATGGGTTCCTATGAGGTTTTCAAAGGATGATGTAGCTGATGTTCAAAGAAAATTCTTAAGCACCTTATGGAATGTATATAGCTTTTATATTTTATATGCAGAGCTTGATAAATTTAACCCATTAGAATATAAAGATTTTAAATCTGAAAATATAATGGATAAATGGATTTTATCTAAAGCAAATAGCTTAATTGAAAAAGTTTCTTGTTATTTAGATAATTATAAGATAACAGAAGGTGGCTGGGCTCTTGATAATTTTGTAGATGAGCTTTCTAATTGGTATGTTAGAAGGAATAGAGGTAGATATTGGGGTTCTGAATTAAACGATGATAAAATAGGCGCATATACAACTTTATACAGGGTATTAAATATTCTTTGTTTAGTAAGCGCTCCATATGTTCCATTTATTACAGAAGAGATTTATCAAAATTTAGTAAGATCACTTGATGAGAACGCTATTGAAAGCATACATTTATGCAAATGGCCAAATGCTGATAAAAATTTAATTAATAAAGAGCTTGAAAATGATATGGATCTTGCATACTCAATAGTTAAACTTGGAAGGAGCGCTAGAAATGCCGCTAATATAAAGAATAGGCAGCCTCTTTTAATGATGCTTGTAAGTGAATCATCTATACCAGACTATTATGGAGATATAATAAAGGATGAACTTAATATAAAAACTATAGAATTTGGTGCTGACATGTCTGCATATGTTAAATTTGATATAAAGCCAAATCTTCCTGTGCTTGGAAAAGAATATGGAAAATTAATACCTCAAATTAAAAAAGAAATTGCTTCTTTTGATCAGATGAAATTAGCTCAGGATATACAAAATGGCAAAACTGTAGAAATAAAAATAGGGGATTCTAATATTGAATTAAATTCATCAAATTTACTTGTAACAATGCAAGGGCTTGAAGGATATGGTTTTTCAGGAGAAGGATCCATTGGAGTTGTGCTAAACACTCACATAACTGATGAATTAAAAGAAGAAGGGTATTTAAGAGAAGTTTTAAGCAAAATTCAAAACATGAGAAAAGAAAATGGCTATGAGGTTATGGATAAAATAAAAATATATGTGTCTTATAATAAATTAATTGAAGATGTTATGAAAAAACATGAAAATTATATTAAATCCGAAACATTAGCTGAAGAAGTTGTATATGGAGAAAAGAAGGATTTTGTGGAAGTCAATATAAACGGTGAAAAGCTTCTTGTTTATTTAGAAAAAATTAAAAAATAAAATAAAATGAATTAACCTAGAGTTTTAGGCTTTAGGCTAATTCATTTTTAATAAGATCCATTTAAAAATCTATAACTTTTGGTTTATAGCCATCTGGTAATTCTTCTTCTTTTAAAAATTTGAAATTGTCATCATTTAGTATTGGTATAAAAAATTCAAATGGAATCATAGAAAACTCACTGCCATAACTACTGGCGCCAAACCACATACCTTCTTTGCTGCTTAAATTTAAGCACCTTGCAAATTTTGTAAAATTTGAGCAATCATGAACTGCTAAATCCCAGTTTTCTTCATCTGCTATTTTCATAAATTCTAAAGTTAATTCCCTGCTCCAAATTGGAGATACATAGCCTTGCCTTGAAATGTACATATTTTCACCATAATAATTATTTATATTATTTTCATTTAAATGCAATTCTGCACAATTGATAAAATCAAGCTTTGTATTGAAAATTGATTGCTTTTTCTTAAAAAATGTCTTAAAAAACTCAGGAGTCATCGGAGTTTCAATACCTACATTTTTAATATATTTTTTTGCAAGCCTAATATTTTCAATTACTTTGTCTGAACACTTAGAGGCACCTAAGTTAAAACGTATCTCATTAAGGCCAGCTTCACCTAATGTTTTAAGTGATTCCTCTGTTGCTAAAGTACCATTTGTGTATAAATGTTGATAAATTTTAGCATCGCTAAATTTCTTTATAATTGAATAGTATTTTTCAATTTCCATGAATGGTTCTAAATAGACATAGGAAACGCCAGTTGGTTTCTTGTGAATAGAAAGAAGTAAATCAATATCCTTTTCGTAAAATTTCGTTCCTCCAATTTCCCACATATCTTCTCCAACTGGATGAATATCTTCTAATTCTCCGTAATTATAGCAGAACTTACACTTTAAATTACATTTGTTTGTTTTCCTAATTGCATTAAGCCCAGTGCCCAATAAACATGAGCGACATCCTTGTGGAAATTTGCTCTCATTTCCAACAAAAAAAGTTCTATTCTCTAAGGTTTTTAAATTTTTAATTTTTGATAATAATATATCATTTCTATGATCAATTGCTGCCTCAATTTGTGCAAAAGTAGAGTAAATGATCTCTTCATGTTTTACACTAATTTCCTCTTCCTCAGGCAATTGTGAAAAATAATCAAACCATATCAATGCATCATTTTTTGAAATTTTCATAATATGTCCGCCTATCTATATAATCTAATACTATTTTTTAAAAATAAACCAAAGTACCACCAAAGCTATTATGATTATATCATTTTATCATCTCTATAAATAAATGTTAAGACAAAAGTTAATTAATTTATCCTCATTTAAATATAATGTAATAAAACATTGGAATTATGAGGTGATTAATATAACTGATATTGAAGCTATAAATATAAGATGTTCAAGGCGTTATTATACTGACACTCCCATAGATGATATTAAAATTAAAAGCTTAAAAATTTTAATTGATAAGTACAATATGAAAGAAGGATTAAACATTAAGTTTATTCATGATGGTGCTGATGCTTTTAGAGGTTTTAACAGCTATGGCATGTTTAAAGGGGTAAGATCTTTAATTGTGCTTTCTGGAAATAAATCCATAAATAATTTAAGAGAGAAGCTAGGATTTTATGGTGAATTATTGGTTATTGAAGCTACAAAGCTTAATCTTGGGACATGCTGGGTAGCTGGTACATTTAATAAAAAGTATTTTAAAGATTTAGGTAATGATGAACTTGTTTGTGTAATTACAATTGGGAATGTACCACAGGATAAAGTTTTAAAAGAAAAAATTTTTTTAAGGCTTGTTCATAAAAGATCAAAAGATTTAAAGGAATTTTACATAAAAGATAAAGAAGCTCCAAATTGGTTTATAGAAGGAGTAAAGGCTGTGCAAAAGGCCCCATCAGCTGCAAATAAGCAGCCTGTTAAATTAAAATATGAAAAAGGTGAGGTATATGCTTTTATAGAAGGAGATAATGATATTCAACTGGTGGACTTAGGAATTGCAATGGCAAATTTTTCTCTTATAGCAGGTGGGTATTTTGAGTTTAAAAACATGGGTAAGTTTTTTAAAATATAATTTTTTTATATTCACTTACTTGTAAAATTAAAAGCAAAAGTCTATAATTTATTTTGAAAGTTATAGAATTATAGTAAATTTTAAAGCAAGGCTATCGTTTTGGTAGCCTTTTTTAAGGAGAAGTTAAAATATGGAAAAAACCGCATTAATTATTAGAGATATGCAAGTAGCTATGTTTTCTTATGAAGACAAATCACCATATAATGGCAGTTTAGTTTTAGAAAATATTAAAAAACTTTTAAATAAAGCTCATGAAAAAAAGATACCTGTTATTTATGTTCAGCATACAACTGATGATGAATATAAAAAAGGAACTGCTAGCTGGGAAATATGTCCTAAGATAAAGCCACAAAAGGAAGATGCAATAGTTGAAAAGGAAAATAGCGATTCATTTCTTGAAACAAATTTAAATGAAATACTGCAAGATTTAGGAGTTTTAAATTTAATAATAGTTGGTATGCAAACAGAATATTGTGTTGACACAACTATTAGAAGGGCCTTTTCTTTAGGATACGATAATATATTTGTAAAAGATGCTCATACGACTTTTGATAGCAAGGTTTTATCTGCTAATAAAATTATAGAGCATCACAATGATGTAATTGGTGGAAGTTTTGCAGAACTTAAAACCACAGAAGAAGTTTTAGATATGTTATAAATAAGTTTTTGAGGTGAAATATGAAAGTTGTTGTTCTTGCAGGTGGATTATCACCAGAGAGAGATGTTTCTCTTTCATCAGGAAGTTTAATTGCCAATGCTCTCATGGAAAATGGTCATAAAGTTTTTCTTTTAGATCTTTATAAGGGAATAGATGAGATAAATGATGATTTGTTTATTGATTTAAAGAGTAATAAAAAATTTAATTATGAAGTAAAGACAAGTGAACCTGATCTTGATAGCTTAAAAAGGGAAGTAAATAATGGAAATTCATTAATTGGCAAAAATGTTATTGAATGTTGTTTAAAAGCAGATGGAGTTTTTCTTGCTCTTCACGGTGGCATAGGTGAAAATGGAAAACTTCAAGCTTTGTTTGATTGTTATGGAATTAAATATACAGGAACCTCATATATTGGAAGCCTTTTAGCTATGGATAAAGATATAGCTAAAAGGTTAATGGTACAAAATAATATTCCAACTGCTAATTGGATTAATATAAATACTAAAAATCAAATTGAAGATTTAAATGATATTGGGCTGCCAGCTGTGGTAAAGCCTTGTAGTTCAGGCTCTAGCATAGGAGTGTCCATTGTAAACAATAAAGAAGAGCTTTTAGAAGCTTTTAATTTAGCTAAAAAGTATGAGGAAAACATTTTAATTGAAAAAATGATAAAGGGAAGAGAATTTTCCGTTGGCATTTTAAATGGAGAGCCTCTTCCTGTAATTGAAATAATTCCAAATAAAGGTTTTTATGATTATAAAAATAAGTATCAAAAGGGATTTACAAATGAAATATGCCCTGCTCAAATAGATGAAGAGACCACAAATATGCTTCAAAACATTGCTAAAAAAGTTCATAAAATATTAAGATTAGGATCATATTCAAGAATAGATATACTTTTAGATGAAGACAATAATGCATTTTGCCTTGAAGCAAATACTTTGCCAGGAATGACGCCTACAAGCCTTTTGCCACAAGAAGCAAACGCTTTAGGTATTTCATTTAATGAGCTTTGTGAAAAAATATTTAGTTTAACTGTAAATGAAGCATGATTGAATTTATTGTAGTTGGCATTGGAGGGTTTATTGGTTCTTGTTTGCGCTTTACTTTCACAAAAGTTTTTAAATATTTTGGAATAATGTTTCCTTTTGGCACACTTGTTTCAAATGCCCTTGCAGGGTTTTTAATAGGATTTATAATTGTGTGTGAAATGCAATCAAGCTTAATATCTCCAAAAATGAAGCTATTTTTAACAACTGGCTTTTTAGGTGGTTTAAGTACATTTTCCACGTTTAGCCTTGAAACAGTAAATTTCTTTAATAATGAGAACTATTTTTTGGGAATTTGCAATTTATTTTTAAACTTAGGGCTTAGTATTTTAGGTGTTGTACTAGGCATGGCAATTGCAAAAGTGGCTTATAAACAAGGAGTTTCACAATGATTTTTAAGGATTTAAAATCAAAATTCATATCTATGTTTGATGAAAATAAACTAATAGATAAAAGTGAATGGGGTTTTTTTAATGAGCAAAATAAAGACATAAAAAAAATAGCATATGCTACAAATATGACTTTAGAAAATATTAAAAACGCCCATGAATTAGGTGCAGATATTTTAGTAACTCATCACATTACTCCTTTATTAATTTATGGTTTAAGGGATGAATGCTATAAATTAATAAAGGAATACAATCTTATACATTTATTTTGTCATTTACCCCTTGATGATGCTTATTTTGGTACTGGAGCAACATTAGCAGATGCTTTAGGGATGAAAAAAGACAATAGAAAAAGAGTTGTACCTCACAAAGAAAATTATTTTTGTGGACTTATTGGCGAATTGGAAAATCCATTAACTATTGATGAATTTAAAAATACACTTTCGACCATTTTAAATGAAGCTGTGAAAGTATGTCAAAATAATGATAAGCTTATTTCTAAAATTTGCGTCACTACTGGAGGCTGCCATACACCAGAAGATATAAAGCAAGCTGTAGATAATGGGTGTGATACTTATATCACTGGAGAATATGTTCTATCTTCAGGATTATACTCTAAACTTAGTAAAATAAATTTCATTTCAGGTAGTCATACCTTTACAGAGGTTCTTGGAGTTGAGCATTTATGTGAAAAGCTTGCAAAAAGTACTGACATGGAAATTATGAAGGTTTTAGAAGAAAATTATTAAATTTAAAGAAGCTTTGCAATATTTATTTGTAAAGCTTTTTTATTTATAATAAATTAATTTGTTATAGCTTTTATATATTATTTTATTTAAAATATTATTTGAGTGATTATTGGTTTTTAATTAAAAATTAAGAGGTGAATTAGGGAGTTGTGTGAATAATATAATTTATTTTAAAGATTCAAAAATTTTAATAAGAGATATTTGTGAAGAAGATATAATAGTTTTATTCTCATGGTGGATTGATAAAGAAGTATATGAATATGACCCAAGACCTTTTCCATGCACTTGTGAGGGACTTGTTAATGAATGTAAGAACTTTTGTGAAAAGTTTAAAAATGAAGCATTAACTTGTGCAAAATATAAATATTTTATAATAACAAATGATAAAAATAAACTCATAGGGTTTATTAATGTTTTTAATATGGATTTTGTAAAAAGGCAATGTGAATTAGGAATTATTATTGGTGATAAAAGGTATTGGAATTTAGGAATTGGGTATAAGTCTTTAAATGTTATAATCCCATATATATTTAAAAATATGGATATTAAAAGAATTTATATTGAAACTTTAGAGAATAATTTTAAAGCTTTAAAGCTTTTTAATAAACTTAATTTTAAAAGGTGTAGTGAATACGCAGAAGATAAATATAAATTCATCATTATGGAAATAAATAACTAAATCGGAAGAATCCTATAATATCATAATTATTAAAGTTAATCTTAAAGAAAGATCAGAGGTATAAAAAATGAGTAATAAATATTTAATCATAAATGCAGATGATTTTGGAGTTTTTAATTCCACAAATAAAGCAATTGAAAAAATCTTTAATGAAGGTACTGTTACTTCTACTACGCTAATGACACCTTGCTCCTTTTTTAAAGATGCAATAGATATAGCTAAAAATAATAAGAATATGAATGTTGGCCTTCATATTACTTTAAATGCAGAATATAGAGAAAAGTGGGGAAGTGTTTCAAAGAAAGAAGAAGTACCAAGCCTTTTAGATGAAAATGGGTATTTTTATAGCACAGTGCGTGAACTTACAAATCATGCCAAATTAAGCGAGGTTTTATTTGAAATAGAGTCTCAATATAAAAGGATGGTGGAAAATGGCTTGACTCCAGATCATGCAGATAGCCACATGGGTTGCGTTTATGGCCTTACAGGTGTTTCGTATATGAAAGAAACTTTAGAGTTTTGTGCAAAATACAATTTGCCATTTAGATTTCCTAAAAATTTAGAAGGGGCAGTTTCCATAACAGGGCAAAAGGAATTACCTTTTGAATTAGTAAATTTACATAAGCAGGTTGTAGATTATTCAAAGTATTTAAAGGTTCCACTAATTGATTCACTATTAACTAATACATTGCCTTTTTCAGAAATTAAAAACTATGGTGTTTTAAAAGATGCCTATATAAATATTATTAAAAATTTACCACAAGGGATTTCAGAAATATTTTTACATCCATCTTATGATGAGCCTTTAGCATCTAAAGATAATCCAAAGTGGATTGTAAGGCAATGGGAATTAGAATTTTTATTATCTGATGATTTAAAGGATTTAATTAAAAAGGAAGATATACAGCTTATAAGCTGGAAAGATGTGCCTTTTATTAATTGTTAGAATGGATTTGCTAGAGAGGTGATAATTTTATGAAAACAGAATATAAAATAGATGTTTTTATTGAAAAACAAAAAGAAGGGCTTTATTTTGAAGTTCCCTTTGAGGTACCGAACAATATATCAAGAATAGATATTTCTTATTCTTATAAAAAAATGGTTCCATTTATAGATGAAAATGGAAATGAATATTTGGAAAAAAAGAATGTTATAGATTTAGCTCTATCAGATTATAATGGAGAACATGTTGGGAGTTCAGGCTCTGATAGAGACCATATATGGATAAGTGAATATTATTCAAGCACTGGGTATGGTTTAAGAGAAATAAAAAAAGGAAGATGGAACATTATTGCAGGAGCGTATAAAGTAGAAGAAAAAGGTGTTCTTGTAACTTATGAAATTTCATTAACTCATAAAGAGCTAAAGTTTTACAAAGGAGATACTCATATACACACTTTAGGATCAGACGGAAAGCTTTCCATAGATGAGGTTGTTCATCATGCTATAAATATTGGGCTTGATTTTATATTCATAACAGATCATAACAACTATGCTAATAATATAGTGCCAAGGGAAGAAATAACTGTTATGCCTGGTGTTGAGTGGACTCATTTTAAAGGCCATGTTAATATGCTTGGGTTAAAAAAACCTTATGATGGATCTTTTTATGCAAATACTTTAGAAGAAGTAAAAGAAAAGCTACATAAAGCTCGTGAAAAGGGAGCTATTGTAATTATCAATCATCCTTTTGATAGATTTTGTGATTTTAAATTTGGCATAGATAATGTGGAATATGATGTTATAGAAATATGGAACAATGTTATAAAAGAATCAGATATGCGGGCTCTAGCTTGGTGGAGAGGAAAATTAAACCAAGGAAAGAGGATTCCAATTATAGGAGGTAGCGATTTTCATCGTTATGAAATAGCAGGAGGAATTGGTATACCTTGTACATGTCTATATGCTGGGTCAAGATCACCTTCTGATTTATATGATGCTATTTTAAAAGGCCATGGATATGTAAGTTATATTCCTAACGGTCCAGGTGTTCTTTTATCTTATGGTGAGTATATAAATGGAGATAGCATAAATCTAGCAGATAATATAGAGGTAAATATTGTATTTACTGATATTAAAAAAGGGGATGTAATTAAATTAACCAATGATAAAAAAGATGAAGAGATTAATATACTTCATGATTATAGAGAGCTAAAATTGACTAAATCAGTTAAAGATATTAAATACTTAGGTGTGGAAATTTACAGAACTATACTTCCAGGGCTTCCAATATTTTTATGCATGGTTTCAAATCCGCTATATTTTATTTAAGGGGGAATTATTATACTTTATAAAGAAACAAAACCTATAAGATATGCCATTGGTATGTTTGGTACAAGTATTCCTATTAACATGTTTCGAACATTTGCTTTAGTTTTTTATGTAGAAAAATTGGGATTAGATGCTAAACTCTTTGCGCTTATTACTTTTTTATATACGTTTTTAGATGCTATAGATAACATCATTTATGGTTACTTGTCTGATAGAACTCGCACCAAATGGGGACGCCGCAGGCCTTGGCTGGTTATTGGAACTCCAATTTTTTGTATTTGCTTTTTTATGTTTTATAGTCCTAATTTATTTGTTTTGAACAATGGGCTTTTTGTATTTTGCGCTTTACTTTATACCATAACTGGAACTCTAGATTCTTTAATCAATGCCAATTATGGCGCTTTATTTCCAGATTTGTTTCAGTCTGATGAAAAAAGAGCTAAGACAAACGCTATGAAGCAAGCTTTTCAATTCGTTGCAATGATGATTGGTATTGCTGCAACTCCTATGGTTGTTAACGTTATAGGTTACAGTATGACAGCGCTTATATATGCCATTATAGGTGGTGGAACTATATTATTTTGCATACTTGGATGTCATGAAAATCCTAACTATGTTCAAATGGAAAAGCCAAAGCTTATTTTAAGTTTAAATACGCTGTTTAAAAATAAGAAGTTTTGGATTGCAGGTGTAGCTAATGCTTTTTATAGCGCAGCGCTTGGGCTTGTTATGGCTTCTATTCCTTTATATGCAAAGTATGCTTTAGGTATTGATAGCACTAAACAATCCATTCTTTTTGCAAGCGTTCTTTTAGTGGCTATTGCATCAGTAGCACTGTGGGCTTTTTGGGTAAAAAAATATACGCTTTTAAAGGTATGGAGAATTGCCCTTATTGTGTTATGTGCTTCATTTTTACCCTTTTACTTTGCAGGTAGTTTTATAACAGCAATTTGTACTACAGTTATACTAGGCTTTGGTTTAGCAGGTGTAGTGACCACAATGGATTTAATAGGTGCTAGAATTATAGATGAAGATGCTAAAAAATCTGGTATCAGAAAAGAAGGAATATATTCATCTGCTATGGGATTTCTTAATCGCCTTAATGGCTTTGTTACAGCAGCAGCCTTTTTTTTAGCAAGCACTATATATGGATATAAAAATGGAAACGATCCAGGACCAAATCCTTCAGGGGTAGCTAAATTTTTATTAATTCTTTGTCCGTTTTTTATTATGCTAGGAGCAGTGATAACTTCTAGATTTTTAAATTTTAATGAGGAAAAAAATAATAATATTTAAAATGGCATTATACATAAAATAAAACTGCCCTGTTCTTTTAAGTTCAGGGCAGTAAAATTAACAAATATCTATTTTTTCTATTTCATCTATTTGATTTTTTTCACTTTCAATTATGCTCTTTATTAAAGATAATAATCTATCAGAATATCCTGCTAAATATATAACTGAAGGATCAATTGAGATTTTAGTTTTATATGATGCAAGCTGCCATACAATTAATTTTGCACCCTTTGGCTTTTTAACTTTTATCCATAATTTTTCTAAATTATCTGCAGCCATAGAGTCTGTTATTAATATTATATACTTTTGACCATCGTATTCATCCATAAGAGATTCAAAATATGTTCCAGCGCCTACATCGGTTTTCACTATATCATAAGCCATATCAAATATATTAGTATTGTTAAATTTTACATTTTTACAAGAAGTTGCGACAGCACATACTTTGGAATTTTCATGAGATGACTTTATAAGTGCCCCAAAGAATGATGCTATATCAATTGCACTTAGTGAATCTGACAAATTTATTGTCATAGAGCCAGAAGTATCTACTCCAACTAAAATGCTTGTGTCATTTGTTAAATTAAATGCCTCTTTTGAAGAAACCTCTAACATATTGTGAATTGCATTTTTAAAATCCTTAGTTACAACCATTCTTTCAGCATTTAAAAGAGTAAATGGAAGTATGTTTGATGCTCTGTAATCTTCTATGGAATTTATTTTGGTTGAAACCATTTGCACAATTTCATATGGAATATCAGTTTTTAAAACAAGCTCTTGATTAAAGCGTCCTCTTGGCGAATATTTGGTAACTAAGTTTGTATTTGTAGCAAACACCCTTTCAAGAGAAACTAAGTTCATCATTAAAGCGGCATATCTTAAACCTTCATATAAAGCACCATATATTAGTTTTTTATTTTCATTATCTACTGTAGGAGTGCTCTTAAAGGCATGCTTTAACTCTTCTAATTGAAGGTTGTATTTTCTTATATTATTTAAAACATCTTCATTGATGTTATTATTTTCAATATTATTTAAAGTATCTTTTAAAATTCTAACTCTTTCAAAAGTTAATTCACCATTTGAAACATATTTCATGTAATTTTGAAATTTTTCATCTTTAAAATTAGGGCGAGTGACTTTAGCTATTTCAGATATTGTTCCTTTATTTCTTGAAGTGCTATAATCATTTAAAAGCTCAAAGAGCCTATCATTTACCTTACGTTTAACTCCTCTTCCAAGGCCTTCACGAATGCCAGCCTTTCTGCATATTTCCATGAAATTATGTAACATATTTAAATTTCTTATGATTTTTTTAAAAGCATTTTTAAATAGGGTTTTATCTTCTAATGTGGATAGGTAAACAAGCCATATAGTTGGAACAAGCTTAAGTGAATTAACAGTTGCACCATAAATTGCAGCTTTTGTTGCAAATTCAGGGCATTCTTTAAGCGCCTGTTCAAAGGTTAAGCTTGCATCTTCTAGCACTTCTTCTTGAGTTTGATAAAACTTACCATTTAATAAACCTAGTGAAAAAAATTCAGCAAGTGACTCTTTAAAACTCATGGCATAGCCAGTTCCGCCTTCATATGTTATGGTTTTACCGTTTAAATGATTAAAGAATTTTTTCATGTTATTCATAGTTAACCTCCACCCCAGCTTAACTAGGGAAATATTATTTAATATGAGGAAAATTGTGAAAGATACTTATACCCCATAATGGTGGAATATTTGATACCCTAAATCAATGTAATCTTTCAGGCACCTCACAATTATTTATATGCACTTAATTAGTCTATTTAGGGAAAAGTATAAAAGATAGAATCACTGCTCTACCAACTGAGCTAATAAAGCGATTTCTCAACTTTATTTAGGAATCGAACCTAATACACATGCCAATGTAATCTTTTAAGCACCCCAAATAAATTTATAGTTCTTATATTATAGTATATTTTTAATTTTGTCAACTATAATTGAAATTTATTTTATTGAAATTTAAAAAAAACGTTTGATTATTGATTTTATTATGTTAAAATATAATTAATTCAAATTAAAGTGGTGATAAATATTGATTAAATCAAACTTAAGGATTTTAATGGCAAAATCAAAAATTAAAACCTTAAGAGAGCTAGGCAGAAGGGCCAGTATTTCATGGAAAATATTGAGTTATTTAGATAATGATGAAAATATTGATACAATTCAGCTTGGCAATCTTTTAAAGGTATGCTTTGCTCTTAATTGTAAATTAGAAGACTTAATTGAAATTGATTATAATGACAAACTGATGTAAAAAAAGTCTCAGATTATTATTCTGAAACTTTTATTTAAATGATAGTAGGGGCTGTATTAATTGAAGGAGGAAAACAAATATGATTGCTACTATCAAAACGTAAGTTACTAATTTTGTTATTTTTTTTCTTCTATTTTTATCCAAGTTTAAACCTCCAAAGCTAAACATTAACATATTACTTATGATATAACAAAACTGAAAAAATTTAAAGTTATTTATGTAAATTAGAATATTAAAATAAATTCTATTTACAAATAAAATGCTTAAAATTTAAGCTTTTATATTGATTATTTTATTAATTCGTGTATACTTATAATATAGAACAAAAGATAACAGTATATGCACTTATAAATTACATAAGTGTATAATGTTTAAGCAACTAATCTATTTTCGTTTTGATGAGATGATGTGTCATAAATTAGCTTCTATTTATCATAATATAATCCATGTAAGCATATAACTATCAAGACAGTGGCGATGGTAATGTAAAATGATAGAAGTTCAAAGTATTTTCTGTAATATTCATAGGGTATTTGAATGTTTTAAAAAGCATATAATTATTAACATATAATTTCACTTAAACTTGCTGATTAAGCTAAAGTCTTATTATTAAAATAGCATTATATTTTAAAGACAGAAGCTTTATAGCCATTTCTTTTAAGCTTTAATTTTTCTTCAGCATAAATTTCTTATTTGTCTTTTGTGTTTCAAATTTGTAGATGTGTTTAAATTTACTATATTTTGCTATATGATTCATGAAGTTTTAAAGCACTTAATTATCTTAAGGCTTTTAAAAGATTAATTCCTATTTTCAATTTTACTAAAATAAAAAAAGAGGTGTTAAAAATGTCATGGATAGTACTAATAGGAGATGAAAATTTAAACATAGACTCAATAAAGAAAATTAAACATTACGGATGTAATAATTGCTATACATTGCCATCTAAAAGATGTGCAATTGAATATAAAAAAGACTATATATATTATGACTTTGTAGATAATTTACTTGATTATTACAATGAAAATGAAAGTGAGAACATACCTTTTAGCAATCCACATTTTATATTGATGTCTTCTTCATCAAATGACATGTTAAAAAAAGTTTTAAGACAGGATAATTTTCTTAAAGGAGTTTATGTTGACACTAATGATGGCGATATAGTTCCAATAGAAACATTCATATCATAACAAATAACCAATTTATATTTCCTCCACCTAATAGCTTCCCTGAGGGAAGCTATTATTATAATTTTTTATAAAGAGCCTTAATAAATCCAGCAAAAACTTCATGACTATATGTAAACCCATGCTTAATATAGAAATTATAAGCATCATCATTTCCACTTGATACAAAAGTAAAAACAAGATCTAAATATTTAAAACTATGGAAAAAATCCATAGATAAATTAAATAATCTTGATCCAAGTCCAAAAGACCTATAATTTTCTTTAATATACAAATTGCTTAAACACCCTATTTTTTTAGGAAAATCAATCCAATCTGGATAAAAACCTTTAATTTCTTTTGCATTATTTAATTTAGGCGCCCAATCTGGAAGGGAAATTTCGTTATTTTCAATTAAATCTATTGTAGAGAAAATATAAGCTATTGGAGTTTCACCATCTTTAACTAAAATAGCTTGCTTTTCCTCTGCATTTTCATAACTTTTTTTCATCCTAGTATTAAAATTCATTGCATCAAATGCCTCTTTTGCAATAATTGCTTTAGACTTTTGAAATTTCATAAGCTCGTTGCACAATTCTCTGCATTCATCAATATTTTCATCGCTTAGGACATTTATTTTTAAATCGTTCATAATACACCTCAAAAACGTTTATGATTTAATTATATAGTAAAATATTAAAATGTAGATTTTAACCATTTTAACTGATATACTTTTTATGTTACAATAAATAAAATTTATTTGAAAGGAAGAGTTGTTATGGCAGATGAACCAAAAACCATATCTATTAAGGCAGATGATAAAACATATGAAAGGTTTATAGCCATCAGTAATGTTGAATTTGGGGATCAAGGGCAATGTTTAGCATCTCTTATAAACACTTATGAAATTGAAAAAAGTAAAAAAATAATACCTGATAGAAAACTTGAAATTGAAAACTTCCAAGCTTATATAAATAAACTTATGGAAATGTTTATAATGTCCCTTGAATTAAATAAAGATACGCAAAATAAGGTGAGAGGCGAATTTGACAGCCTTTTAAAGAGCAAAGATTTAAACATTTCTTCTTTGCATGAGGAGATAAAAAATTTAACAACTAGAAGAAAAGATTTAGTGGATCAAATGTCGCTTTTAGAAAAGAAAAACCAAAACATTGAAAAAGAAATTTCAGAGAGTACAAAGATTATAGAAGACTATGAAAAGTCAATAAAAAGCAAGGATATGTTGATTAATAATCTTAAAGCTAAATTAGAAGAAACAAAATCAGCTATAGAAAGCCACAAAAAAGACTTAAATGAACTTGAAACTTTGAAAAAGAAAATGTATTCAGTTTCTTTTGACAATGAAAGGTATAAAGCAGAAATTGATAAGTTAAATTATGAATTAGAAAAGGCAAAAGGCAAATATGAAATTGAAAGGGATAAAATGCTCCTTGAAAAGGGAATGGATAGGCAAGAAGAGATAGATAAATATCAAAATAAAATTGAAGAATTGCTGTTAAAGCTTGAGAGAAAATCTTATATTGAAAACGATTAGTAAATATGCAAATAGGTGGTAATTTATGAATAAAAAGATTTTAAAAAATGCCCATAGGATATACACTTTTAATGATAATGATGATATTTTAGAATCACATGATTTACTTTTAGAAGATAATAAAATAGTTAAAATAGAAAAAAATATTTCTTTAAATGAAGATGTAGAGATCATAGATGTGTCTAATAAAATTTTACTTCCAGGGTTTGTGAACACTCACCACCATCTATATCAAACCATGTTTAGAGGTATAGATGAAGTGCAAGAAATGCCACTTTTTCCATGGCTTAAAGGATTATATGAATTTTGGAAATATTTAAATGAAGAAACTATATATTTAGGTTCTTTAGTAGGATTTTCTGAACTTATAAGAACTGGATGTACAACTACTATGGATCACCATTATGTTTTCCCTGAAAATTCAAGGAAGGATTTAATTGATTTTCAATTTAAAGCTTCAGAAGAAATTGGCATAAGATTTCATGCTACCCGTGGGTCTATGTCTTTAGGAAAGGACAAGGGAGGGCTTCCTCCAAATTGTGTAGTACAAACTGAGGACGACATATTAGAGGATTCTGAGAGGCTTATAAATAAATATCATGATAAGTTAGATTTTGCCATGAAAAGGGTAGCGCTTGCTCCTTGCTCTCCATTTTCTGTGACAAAGGATCTTATGAAAAAATCTGCAGAACTTGCTAGAAAAAAAGGAGTTATGCTTCACACTCATTTAGCAGAAACTGTGGATGAAGAGGAATTTTGCCTTAAAGTTTATGGACTTAGACCTGTAGAGCTCATGGAAGAGACAGGATGGATTGGAGAAGATGTATGGTTTGCTCATGGAATATATTTTAATGATGATGAATTAAAGAGGTTAAAAGGAAGCGGTATTGCTCATTGTCCTTCTTCAAATATGAAATTAGGCAGTGGTATTTGCAGAACTTCAGAGCTTGTTAAAAATGGAGTTAACATAGGAATTGCAGTAGATGGAAGTGCGTCAAATGATGGATCTAATATGTGGGAAGAGGTTAGACGTGCTTATCTTTTAAACCATCTTAAATATCAAGATAAAGGGTTATCTGCTTATGAAACTCTTAAAATGGCCACAAAAGGCGGAGCTAGAGTTTTAGGAAGGTATGATATAGGAACTCTTGAAGTAGGAAAAGCTGCTGATATTGTGGTATATGATTTAAATGATATTGCTTATAGCGGCTGCCATAATCCATTGACTTCTTTAGTGTGTTGTGGTAATACAAGTATTGTAAATATGACCATCATAAACGGAAAAGTTGTGTTTAAAGATGGAAGATTTACAAATATTGATGAAGCTAAAACTTCAAAAGAAGCGATGAAACACGCTGAAAGCTTAATAAAAATGAAAAGAGGGGAAAATTAAATGAAAATCTCAAATAACATGGCGATCTTAGAGATAAAAACACAGGATCAAGGAGCAATATATCCTGCACTTTTGTGGGATGATGAAAATTTAGTTATTGTAGATACTGGGTTTCCTATGCAAATGGAGCTTATTAAAGAGGCTGTGGAAAATGAAGGTTTTTTTGTAGAAAATATAAATAAAATAATTTTAACTCATCAGGACATTGATCATATTGGCTGTGTTAATGATATACTTTTAGTTTCTAAAAAAGCTGAAGTTTTAGCTTATGTTGATGAAGCTCCATATATAGATGGAACTAAAACTCCCATTAAACTTGCAAATTTAGAAGAGAATTTTCACAAGCTAACAGATGAAGCTAAACAGTGGTTTCATCAGTTAAAAGCTGGATTTGAAAATAGAAAGATTAAAATTGATAAAAAGCTAGAAGATGGTGAAGTTCTTCCAATATGCGGTGGTATTGAAGTAATACATACTCCAGGCCATACTCCAGGTCACATTTGCCTTTTAATAAGGCAGAGCAAAGTTTTAATTTGTGGAGATAGTTTAAACATTAATGAAGGTAAATTAGTTGGGCCAAACCCCGGATATACTCAAGATATGAACCTTGCTAAAGAATCCATAAAAAAGCTTTTAAATTATGATATTAAAGCAATTTTAACCTATCACTGTGGGATTTTTGAAGGTGATGTAAAAAAGGCTTTGGAAGATATTTTAAATGGAAATTAAATCATTATTAAAATAAAACCTACCTAAGGTGGGTTTTTTTATATATGTTATGTGGATATTAGGATTGAATTGATCTAATATTTAAATATATTAAGATACTAGTGGAACGTATTGTGCTTGATCTATTTGAAGTTTCCATAGTTTGCTCTAAAATTTATAAATAATATTTAAAAATAATGACAATACTACTATAGGAGGGTAAGTGTAATGAGTGAATTTAGAAATAAATTTTCGCCAATAATTGGTGTTTTGGTATTTATAATTGCTATGGTTATATTTATTTTGCTTGGAGCACCTATTCAGATGGCTTTAGGAATGGGTGGGGTTGCCATAACAGAATTAATGATTTTAATGATAGCTATTTTAGCCCCCATTATACTAAAACAAGATTTAAGATTAGTATTTCCTATAAGAATTCCAAAGCTTAGAGAAATTTTTGGAACTTTGCTTATTTGGATAGGGACATTGTTAACTGCTGGAATAGTTTCAATGGTATGCATGTATTTTTTCCCTGAGGGTATGACTAGAGTAAGTGACGCTCTTAATAAAACTATAACTAGTGTTCCGTTTATATTTACATTTTTAATTGTTGCTGTAATGCCAGCAATTTGCGAAGAAGCTTTACATAGAGGTTTTATATTAGCAAATTTTAAACCTATAAAAAATAAATTCATAATAGTGTTATCCATGGGAATAATATTTGGCATTTTCCACACTGATGTATATAGATTTCTTCCAACGGCTATTTTAGGCGGAGCTCTTTCTTATGTAATGCTTGAGACAGATAATATGATACTGCCAATGATCTTTCACTTTACTAATAATTTATTATCCTCTGTTGCAAGTACAACAACAGATTCAATAGATGTAAATGTAGATCCTTATAGCGCATCTACTTTATTGAGCATAGGGGCATTGCTTATTTTTGGCTTTATAATACCATTTTTATATTATTTTGGTTCTAGACTTTTAAAAGGTAATACTAATGGTAGAATTGTTAAAAGAAAACATTTGATGGTTGTTTTTGTAACTGCTTTAACTTTACTTATTTTAGGTATTTTCATTATGGGTGAAGTAGCTATGAATAATCCAGATATTTTAAATACGATGTATAATTAATAAGCTTAAAATATACTTTCAAGATGTTATATAATTTAGGTTATTTTTTTAGTGATATTATTATAATTATATTGTTATATAGAGGTATTGGTATGAGTTCTCATTCACAAAAAGTTAAAGACAATAAAAAAGTTGTAATTTTTGGAATCATATTAGCATTATTGCTTGAAGTTATTATTTTTATAATTATGGCAATACAATGTGGAAAAAATCAATCTACGCCTTCTATATCGAAACAAGATATGGACAAACTTCTTATTAGTGATGACATTGCTCAATTATCAGGTGCTTATAATTCTGGTAAATTAGATGAAGATGAACTGATTCAAATTAACTTTACTGTAAATAGTAAGCTGGAAAAAAATTATATAGAATTTACTGAAGGTAAAATGACCCATGAGAATTTTAATACCTTTGTTAAAGATGCAGCTAATATAGCTCCCCTTAAGGAAAAAGCTGAACTTTTTAGTGCAAAGTCAAATGAGATTGAGCACAATAGGGAAATTTATAATAATGCTTTAATACTTTTAAACAAAGGAAATTTATTAGATGCATATGATTTAAAAAGTGTAATTCCTGATGGCATATTATCGTTATTTGAATCCTTAGATGGTCCTCTATCTTCTATAAAATCTGACCTGCTTTCTAAATACATTCCTGAGGCAAGAAATTTAATTTCAAGTGGTGAGTATTATAGAGCTCGTGAAATTGGAAAAAGACTTCAAGCTTATTTTCCTGATGATACTTATGTAAAAAACATATTGTTCTCTTCTACAGATATAGCAGCATTTAGTGGAGTAGTACAGCATATTTTCTTTCATCCTCTCATAGCTTATCCACAAAGAGCTTTTGATGGAGGGCCAGGATCTAATGGCCAAGATGAATACATGACCACTGTACCAGAATTTAAAGAGGTTTTAAGGCAATTATATGAAAATAACTATGTATTAATTGATGCTAAATCGATGTTTAATGCATCTTTTAATGAAAGCGGTAGCGTCACATCATTAACACAAAAGCCCGTTATGATCCCACAAGGGAAAAAACCTGTAATAATTTCTGTTGATGATATTTGTTATTATGATTATATGAAAACCGATGGTGAAGTATTTAAATTGGTGCTGGATGGAAATGGTGATGTGGCTACATATTCTAAAGACATGGATGGAAACGATGTTATTTCAAAGGATAATGAAGTAGTTCCAATATTGGATGAATTTGTAAAAGAACATCCTGATTTTTCAATGAATAATGTAAAAGGAATGCTTTGCGTAACTAGTTTTAATGGCATACTAGGATATCATACTGGACCTGAAAATGACCCACAATATGCAGAAGGCAATAAGGAAGTTATGCCAATTGTTAATAGATTAAAGGAAACTGGATGGTATTTTGCATCTCATGGAGATGGCCATAGGCATTCATCACAAATTTCTGATAGCCTTTTTATAAAGGATACAGACGATTGGCTTGCTTCTACAAGGCATTTAATTGGATATACTCCTCTATATGTATATCCATATGGTGAGGAAGTTCCTGTAGGCGGTGTAAAGTTTAAATATGCGCAGTCAAAAGGCTTTGCCATGTTCTTAAGCGTAGGAAGCCCTATGTTTGAGCAATATGGATCTGATTATTTAAGGCAAAGCCGTAGAAATGTTGATGGCTTTGCAATGAAAGATAAAAGATTATATGATTTATTTGATATTCCTAAACTAGTAGACCCAGTGCGACCATGGTATCAAAATTATAAAGCAAATGTGTGGTCAAAGCAATAAATGACAAAAAAAGCCATTATAGCTAATGAGTTGTAATGGCTTTTTATTGATTTAAACTAAATTATTTACAATTAACTTAAATTAATATAAACTAAAATAGTAGATATATATAAAGGGGGAATATTAAATGAAAAAAATAAGAATTAATCTACAAAAATTAACTATTTTATTTTCTGCATTGTTACTATTTGTTTCTTTTGCACATGCAACCATAAATGCTGTTGAGGTTTCAGAAGAACTTGTTTTAAAAGCAGGTCAAGTTATAGGAGCGGATAAGGTAAATGTTCTAGAAGGTCCTACAACTAATTTTAAAGTAGTAGGAACAGTGAAAAAAGGTTCATATGTAACGATTACCACAAAAGAAAGCAATGGTTATTACAGGATTAGATTTGATAATGGTAAATTTGGATATATTCCATCTAAAAATGTGAATATAATATTTTCAGACACTGCATTTATTCAAAATGGACCAAAAGATGTAAGGCTTGGCCCTGGTACTGAATATCAAAAAATAGGAACTGTTCAAAAAAATGAGATGATACTTATACTAGGAATTGAAAAGAGTGGATATTATAAGATTTTATATAATGGCAGCACAATTGGTTATGTCCTTGATACTCTTCCAAATGAAGTAAAGCCAACGCATATAGTATTTGATATGGAAATTTTAAAGAAGCCTTTTGATATTATTAAAGTTGGAAGCACTTTTAAATTAATTGCTCAAGCAATACCACTTGAAGCAAAAGATAGAACTATTTATTGGTCAAGCAGTAATCCAAAAGTTGCAACTGTGAATTCGAATGGTGTTGTAACAGGAAAGTCAGCTGGAGAAGCTCAAATTATTGCTAAAACATCAAATGGTGTTACTGCAACTAGAAATGTTAGAATTGTAAAATCAGCTGCAGACGAAGCTGTAAAAAGAGCCAATTTTTATCTTGTAAATTATGGAGTAGGGACTAAAAATGCTGCTAAATATGCAACAGATGACAGAAAAATGTATTTAGAAGCAGGATATAGCGATAATAAAAGATATGCAGACACATCTTCTTTTCCTTGGTTTTGCTACACCTATGCTGGTGTAAACCTTGGTCATAATAAGACTTATCCTTCTATAGAAGAGATGGCAAAGGCACCAGGAAATGATTTTAAATCTTATAATTTTAAAAAAGTTTCAGATTTAAAGCCTGGGGATTTAGCAATATGGATAAATTATAATAAAAATGGTAGCGATTATGTGGCAATTTATGTGGGAAAAGATAATAAAGGCGCAGATAATTTTATAGATATGGGACTAAGTGGAATTCAAAAAAGGAGCTTTAACTCTTTAGTTAATGCTTTAGGAAATAAACTTCCAACTAACTATGTGAGATGCGTAAAGTAAATTAAAGAAGATGCCTACTTACTGATTTAAAAGTAAGTAGGCATTTTTCATTTTATGGGAAATAATAAATATGAAATTTAAATAAAAGGAGGAAAAAAATGGGCATTCAATATGTAAAGAATACTTCTGGGCCCGCAATTGGTTATTCAACTGAATCTGGAGCCGTTATAATTGAAAAAGATGGCAAGTTTTTTAAAAACTTGAGCAAAGATGGAGTTCTAAAACCTTATGAAGATTGGCGACTTGATCCAAAAGAAAGAGCAAAGGATTTAGCAAGTCGCTTGAGCTTAAGAGAAATAGCAGGTTTAATGCTGTATAGTTCTCATCAGAGTATACCAGCATTTCCTTTTGGAGAGTTTGGAGCACATTATAAAGGCAAAAGCTTCGAGGATAGCCATGCAAACCCATGGGATTTAACAGATGAACAAATAGCATTTATAACAGAGGACAATATTAGACATGTTTTACTTATGATTATTGAAAATCCAAAATATGCTGCAAAATGGAATAACTTAATTCAAGAGCTATGTGAAAAAATAGGGTATGGTATTCCTGTGAATATAAGCAGTGATCCACGTCATGGAAAAGATTTTAGTACAGAATTTAACATGGGTTCAAAAGCAAAAGAAAGGGTATCTGTGTGGCCTGAATCTCTTGGCCTTGCTGCAACATTTGACCCTGAAATTGTTAGAAAATTTGGTGAAATTGCCTCAAAAGAATATAGAGCTATGGGCATTACAACAGCTCTGTCACCACAAATAGATATAGCAACTGATCCAAGATGGTTTAGGTTTAATGGCACTTTTGGAGAGGATTCAAATTTATCTACTGATATGGCGGAAGCTTATATTGATGGCTTTCAAACCTCAGAAAATGGAGAATGGGGAATGGAAAGCGTAAATGCAATGGTTAAGCATTGGCCAGGTGGCGGATCTGGTGAAGGTGGGCGAGATGCTCATTTTGCCTGTGGTAAATATGCTGTATATCCAAAAAATAATGCAAATGAACATATGAAGCCATTTATAGAAGGTGCATTTAAGTTAAAAGGAAAGACAAAATCTGCATCAGCAGTAATGCCATATTACACTATTTCTTATAATTTAGATGAAAACGAGAATGTTGGAAATTCATATAACAAACACATTATTACAGATTTGCTTCGTATAAAATGTGGTTATGACGATGTTATTTGTTCAGATTGGGGTATTACAGATAATGAAGCATCTAAAAAAGATACTATCCTTGGTGGAAAATGTTGGGGTGTTGAAAATTTAAGCATTAAAGAGCGCCATTATAAAATTATTGAAGCGGGAGTTGACCAATTTGGTGGCAATAATGATATTAAACCTGTGCTAGATGCTTATGAAATTGGAGTTAAAGAGCATGGTGAAGGTTATATGAAAATGCGCTTTGAGCAATCAGCAGTAAGGCTTTTGACTAACATGTTTAGAGTAGGGATTTTTGAAAATCCGTATATTGATGAAGATGAATGTGAAAAAATAGTAAATAATGACGAATATGCAAAAGAAGGGCTTTGTGCACAAGTAAAGTCCATTGTACTTCTTAAAAATAAAGGTAATGTTCTTCCAATAAAATCAAGGAAAAGAGTATATATTCCAAAGCGATATGTACCAGGTGGCGTAAGCTGGTTTGGCATTATGCAAAAAGAAGAATTTGGCTATCCAGTTGACATTAAAGAGGTATCAAAATATTTTGATGTAACAGATAATCCTGATGAATGCGATTTTGGCCTTGTATTTATTCAAAATCCAAATTCAGGGCTAGGGTATAATGAAGAAGATTTAAAATCTGGTGGCAATGGTTATGTGCCAATTTCACTTCAATATAGACCTTATACAGCAAGCCTTGCAAGAGAGAAGAGCATAGCAGGTTTAAATCGTTCATATAAATATAAAACTGTTAAAACAAAAAATGAATGCGACTTAGATATGATTTTAGAAGCTAAAAGCAAGCTAAAAGATAAACCACTTATTGTATCAATGCTTCTTTCAAATCCATGTGTTGTTAAAGAATTTGAAGATAAAGTAGATGGGATACTTGTGAATTTTGGTGTTGAATTAAAAGCTTTAATGAAAATTATTACAGGTGAAAACGATCCATGTGGACTTTTACCCATGCAAATGCCTGCTAATATGGAAACTGTGGAAAGGCAATTTGAAGATACAGCTTTAGATATGGATTGCCATGTTGACACTGAAGGCAATGTATATGATTTTGGATATGGATTAAATTGGTCAGGTGTTATTATTGATGAAAGAACTAAGAAATATATAGATAAAAAAGTACAAAATTAGCAATATAAAAAAACTCCTTTAAAGCATAAATTATATTAAACAATTATGCTTTAAAGGAGTGTATATTAATTAAAAAAATCGTATATTTCTTCTAAAAGCTTTGGCACTTGATCACAAAATCCAGTTCCATCTATAAATGCATGAAAGGTATTTTTGAACATAACACATTTTACTTCATTTTCTGCAATTGATAGAGCTTCACCATAAGCTTTTCCTTCAATCTTTAAAGGATCAAACTCACATGTTGCTATAAATGTCTTTGGAAGATTTTTTAAATCAGCACATAAAATAGGTGAAACATTTGGGTTTTTTGCACCAACTTTATCACTTAAATACCACTTCTTAACCATATGCCCAAAGGTTCCCATTGGAGAAACATTGCTATCATAATCAAATGTAACAGCTGGATATAATAAAATTTGCCCGCTTATTTTAAATTCATTTCTATCTCTTGCCATAATGGATAATACAGCTGCAAAATTTCCACCAGCACTATCCCCTGAAACATATATTTTATCTTTATCACAGTCTATAGACGAGGAGTTCTCATATGCCCATTTAATTGCTAAATAACAATCTTCTAGCCCATGTGGAAATGGGAATTCTGGAGCTAAATGATAATCTACAGAAATAACCACATGATCCATTTTATCTGAATAAGCTTTGCAGTAGCTTTCAACAGCTTCTAAGCTTCCTCCAAACCATCCACCGCCGTGGAAAAATACAGTGACAGGGCGAATATTTTTTTCAAAAGGAGTATAAATCCTTATTTTAATATCTCCATCATAACCTTTAATTTGTTTATATTCAGTATTAATATCTCTTTTGGCAATGTTTTTATTTGGAGCTCCCATGGATTTTCTCATATTTTCAATATTAGAATTAAAGAAAGCTTCAACTTGCTCCTGTGTCATGTTTTCAATGGCTTTAAAGTATTCAGGTGGCTCTCCAAAAGATTTAGGTTTTTCAAAATCTAGTTCTAAATATTTCATTTGTTATTTTACCTCCTTATAGTTAAGGGTATTTTTATTTTTTTTATATTTTATCACATAATGATCACAGTTTCACCAACAAATTAACAAAATTAAGATCTAATATATAACTTGTATCAAGAAAATATAAAAAAATAAAGATGAATAAAAAGAGAGAAGGTTAAGGAATTTTTTAAACTAAATTTACTGCAACATATTAGTAGGATGAACTTTCTGGTTAGTTTGTGAACTTAAAACTTTACTGTTACTATCTTACAATTATCTTATTAAAAGAAAAGAAACTATAAAATTTATAAAAATAAAATGCAAACATTTAAAAATTGTTCTCTATTTGTTTTTCACTATAAACCACTTAAAACTATTAATAAAAGTAAATACTCTTGTACAATAAAATTAGCATTAACATATTTTAAATCTAAAAAGATGCCATAGATGATACTTTTGGCATCTTTTTAATTTTAAAATAATTATATATAATTCTTATTAAAAGAAAGGATATATTTTTGGAGGAATTTATGTTTGACAATTTATTTAAAAGCAAAGAAGAAGCAGAAAAGAATTTTAATGATTATAAAAATAAAATGTTCCCTTTTGGAGAAACCCAGAAAGATTTAGTCAGTGGACTTTTAACAGCTTTAATTTCAAATAAAGCAAAAGAAAGTGAAATTATGTTTTACTTTTTGATATCCAAGGAAAAATATATTGATAAAGGAGAAAGCGCTATAGAGTATCTACAAAAATACATTATAAAAGGTAAGCTTTTTAAAAAACATGAGGCTAATTTAATAATTTCTTGTGCAATTTTAGATTCTAAGGTTACATCTCTTAATGAATATTTTACTAAGGAAAACATTTTAGAAATGGCAAGTAAATTTTAAAACATATATTAGAAAATAGAATTTGTGGAAATAAGATAGTTGACGCACTATCTTATTTTAATTATTTTGTATTTAAGTACAAATTTGTCTTAAGTATATTAACTTAAGATGCAGTGTTAAATACCGCATTATAACTGATGAGAGGTATTGTTTTATAAGGTTAGTCTAACGACTTTGTGTTTTAACATATGCCAATTAAACCTCTTTTTTTTATTTTTTAAAAAAACAGGTTTGTTTTCTGTGTTAAATTTATATTCATTAAATTATTTTATGAAAATTAATATTATATAACCTAAATTATAACAAATTGCTTAAATCTACATTCTTATCTTTTTTAATTATTTTATCTAAAGTGCTCTGGGTCACATATCCTCTATTTAAATATTGTGCCATATGCCTTTCATTAAC
>JAVBPD010000028.1:0-42628 GCA_031549885.1 Clostridiaceae bacterium | reverse complement strand
TGCTGATATGTACTGCTCGTTACGCAGGAATTCAAGCCTTTGGAGTGTCATACCAAACAAAAGTAGCTTAGGCAAAATTGGACACATTGAAAAAGGAATAAATCTCAAAATATTAGGTTTTGGTAGATTTTATGTAACGGTTTTAAATGTTTAATGAAGATGAACTAAAACTATATCTAGATAAATGGCAAAATATTTTAAGGCTTCGTGATTGGGACATTAAATTAGAACTTGTAACAAAAGAGTGGAGAAAAACTGGTGATGTAAAAATTGATGAAACGGATAAAACAGCTATAGTTTTAATAAATAACTTTAATCCTAAGCAAACCAATATTGAAGCCGTTATCATTCATGAGCTTATTCATATAAAATTATGGGGTATGGATCAAATGATTGAATATCTTTTAAAATGCGTATATGGAGAAGATGAAAATGACCCTAAGTTTTCATTTGCTTATAGTAAATTTATGGAGCTTTTAGAGACTACAAATCAAGATTTAACAAAAGGATATATAGAGCTTGGAGCTTTTGATAAAAGCATATCCTATGGTCGCATACAAAAATTAGCTGATGAAGAGTTAAAATAAAAGATAGGTTAATCCTTGCTCAATTATAAAAAAAGACAGGGATTAACCTTGTGTTATACAAATTAATATGATGTTTTTAACCATTCTGATGCTAAAATTCCATATTCATAAGTATCACACCAAATTGGTTTGTTTTCTTTATCTTTTTTAAAATAGATATTTTTAATTAGATACCCCTCACGACGCATGCCAAGTCTTTCAAGAAGCTTCCAAGAGGATTCATTTAATGGATTGCACATTGCACTAACTCGATGTGCATTGTGGTTTTTAAAAACATCATCAACTAAAGCATAAGAAGCTTCTGTAGCATATCCCATTCCTTGATAATTAACGTTAAATGCATATCCAAGCTCCCATGTGTTAAAATCTAGTTTAGATAAATAAACATTGCCAATTAATTTGCCAGAATCCTTTAAGCACACAGCCCAGCATCTACGATCTTTGCTGCGATTTATTGCTTCAGTTTTGCATCCTTCTTCTGTAAATACTTCATATGGTTCATATTTAGCAACTTTTTCGTCAGATAAGTATTCGTATAAATCTTTCCAATCAGAAGAATCAAATCTTCTTATAATTAAACGCTCTGTTTGCATTTTACACCTCAGTTTTAATTTCCTCTTTTTGTCTTGAGTAATACCATTCAAGAAATGTGCCAAATATATGTTCTTCAGCCTCTTTTCTTACTTGTTTTGCTTCTTCTTTAGTTGAAAAACTACCCAATCTATAAGTTTTTTTCTGAAACCTTATATAAGCTAAATATGTATTTTTTTTGTCTTCATAGATAACTCCTCTTATACCAATTTTGTTATTTTTATTTGGTTTTTTAATTGAGATAGTATTTAAATTTGTATTTTCAACGCAATTTTTTTCCATATATTTTCTTGAATTCACCTTGAACAGATCTCTTTTGAAACAGCCACAACTGCCAGCTTTTCCTGTTCTTAATAAATTGCTTCTTACATAAACAATATTACCACATTCACATTTACATTTCCAAATTACATCGCCTGAATATGATGTTCTTTTTTTGCTATCGCATATTACTGTTAATCTATTAAAAGTTTGTCCAGTTAAATCCACCATCCTAGTTTTTTTCTTAACTAAGATACATCCGCAACTTATAGCTTTGCCATTTAACAAATCTATGCTTTTAACATAAGCAAAATTTCCACAGCTGCATATGCATTTCCAAATAACACAGCCGTCCTTTCTTTCTTTTGTAGGCTCTATAGCAGTTAGATTGCCAAATATTTTCCCTTTTATTTCTTCTGTTTTAATCTTAAGACACCCACAGCTTTTTACTAAACCCTTTTCTAAATAAAGCTTTGAAGCATAGGCAATATTCCCACATTGGCATCTACATTTCCAAAGTCTACATCCATGTTTTATTTCATTTGTTGGCTCAAGGGCAGTGAGTTTATTATATGTTTTACCAGTTATATCTTTCAATTCTTCTTTGTGACATCCACAGCTTATCTTTTGTCCACTTGTTAATTTTTTTCTATTAAAATACACAATATTACCACAAGAACATTGACATTTCCAAACAGCTAAACCAGTAGTTTCATGTCTGACAAGCTCAAGAGCAGTTAACTTTCCAAAAGTTTTGCCAGTTAAATCTGGGAGGTTGCTTTTTACAACACATCCACAATCTGTTTTTGTGCCTTTTAATAATTTATCAACTCTAACAGTAACAATATTTCCACATTTGCAACTGCATTTCCATGCAAAATATCCATTAATTCTTTTATCTGAAATTTCCAATGCTGTTAAAAACCCAAAAGTTTTACCTCTTATTTCATCACTTTTATCTTTAAGGCATCCACAGCTTTTTTTTTCACCCTTAGTCAAACTTGTGCTTTTAACATAAACAATATTTCCACACTTGCAACTGCATTTCCAAACTACCTTATTATCAAGTCTTTTATCAGTAGCCTCTATTGCAGTGAGCCTACCAAATTGCTTATTTTTTAGATCAACAGCATTAACCATTTCTATTAAATCTCCTATAAAATTAATTGCTTAAACTCTCAATATTTATAAATAATATGTTTAAAACAAAAAAATATGACAAAGTGGTGAGAGGAATTGCTGCTTGCTTTTAGGTAATATAGAATTCTTTATTATTTTAGCTTTGCATTCACATAATAATATAAGCGCCTTTTATCATTATTTAAATCTAAATTACAATATTCAATTTGTCTAATCTTTTCAATATTAAAATTGTATAATAAATCCTTAATATCATTTAAGCTTGCAAAAAAATGTGGAACACCTTTTTCAGGGTCTGTATTTCTTATAATAGTGTTTTCATCTACTTTGGTAAGTTCTGATGTTTCATTGTAATCAGTTGATTCTTTTGAGCAAAATGTTAAGAACACTTCTCCATTAGGTTTTAGCACTCTTTCAACTTCAAAAATAGCTTTTTTAACTCCAATAGTATCAGAATGAGAAATTACGTGCCATGCAAAAATGCAGTCAAATGAATTATCTGAATAAGGTAAAGATAACATATCACAGACCTTTGTATTTATATTAAATTCTTTCTCTTTAGCCCATGAATCTAAATGCCTTATTCCGTATTCTGAAATATCAACTGCACTAACATTAAACCCGTGTTTAGAAAAATATATTGCATGGCGACCAAGACCGGTACCTAAATCCAATATATCTTTATAGTTAAGCTCTTTCCATTTGTATGTTAAATAAACACAATCCTCAGCTGGTATGAGCCAAATAGACTTTTCTGCATTTTCCCATTCCCAACCCTTTGATTCAACCATATAAACCTCCATAGTTTATAAAAAATATTATTTATTTTAGTTTAGCATTTTTTTATGGATAAAACTACATTAATACCACCTTAAAATGCTTTTGGAATGGTAGTTTTGGAAGTATTTATCCTGCTATGTTTGGGGAAACTGTTTATAAAACATATCTAGAGTGGTGTGAAAAAGCGAAAATTATTTTAGGTTTTCTTATAAATATCACACTTCTTTATTAAATTAATACATCTGTTGAAAGGAAGTTTTCACTATATTTAGGTGAAATAAAGTTAAATGCTGCAAGCGCTCTAATTGCAGCTTGAAGCTCTTCTTCTTTTTCTTCTTTCCATTTAGGCTTCCACTCTAAAATATATTCATATACATCATTTTCTGTAACATCTAAATTGTCATTTGAAAGTATTTCGAAGGAAAAAATAATAGTTGAAATTAATTCAGCTTGATCAGTGTTTTTGATACGCGAAAACAAATCCACAGTTCTTTTTAACATATCTATGTCATGTGAAGTAAAATCATTCTGATTAAATTGAAAATTATCTGTTACTTGCATTTCAATCATATTTCCAATAAGCTTTTCTCTAATTAAATTAGCATTAGAAAATGCCGTAATTGCGATGTTTACATCTTTGCAATAAGGTCCATAAGTACCCTTTACAAATTTAAATCCTGTTTTAACTCCTGATAATGTTAAAACATAACAAATTTTTTGAAAAACCGTACGCCCCACAGATAGTACATATTTTCTTTTATTAAGTCTATTTATTGTTTCTAATATTAAAAACCAATTTTTGTTAAAACCTATGTTTTTTATACCTAAAATATCATTGGGATTATTTATTAAATTTTTAATCAAATAATCTAATGTTAACTCATGGTTTTTTGTTCCATATGGTGCATATATCTCAATCTCTATAGGTAAATCTTTAAGTTCATTATACATTATTGGTCCAATTACATTCCAATCTAATCCCCCATTTCCGCATCCTAGTGGAGGAAATGCAATTGATTTTATTCCAAGAGATTCATAATTTTCGTTAAACCATTTTAAGCCTTCAATAATATATGATAGTTTCGAAGGAGATCTCCAATGGTTTTTTGTTGGGAAATTGATTATTGATGTACCTAAATTCTCATAATAATATGGCTCACCTGGTTTTATTTTTTTATTTTGGCAAAGAATTACATATTCGTTATACATTTTTGGGTATCTTTTTTTAAATTCTTCAGCAAGACCTTTTCCCATAACACCAACACAATTTACTGTGTTAACTAAAGTTTTTACTTTACTTTCGAAAATATTTCCTATTAGAATTTTCATCATTTCACCTCCTCGCAGAAAAATAAATAACTATCAATTTTAATTTGTCTTTCAAACCCGTATGATCTTAATTTTTCTTCTATTTCTTTGTTAACCACATAAGCTCCAACTATGTATTTAGTAGGTATAGAATTAGGAATAAGTATTTCAGCACATTTTTGACTTTTTTGTTCATATTTTTTAATTTCATTAGAATGGTTCCAATTTTTCATGTATATAGTTTCAAAATTTAAATAAAATAACATTTCAGAAGGTTGTAGAAAATTTGCCCAATTGGAAGAAGCATTTCTATCTGTGATTACAACTCCTTGAAAGTTAAGTACAATTGCATTTATAGCTAATATACATAGTTCCTTAGATTTATCTTTTCTTATGTACATCATCGGATTTCGAGGATCAAAATATAAATTTGCATATGAATGTAAAGGCATTCCGTTTGTAACTACCTTATTTCTTCTTTCTTGAACTTCATTCATTGCTATAGATTCATGTTTATATTTTAAGCTCTCATTATATGATAAAATTCCATGAGTAAGAACTGATGGTATATTTATTAAAGGCATTATATTATAAAGAACTCTTCGTTTTGTCAATACATAAAAATCTTCTTCATATCCCATAATATATCCTTCCAATTTATAAAATAATCTAATCTAATTTCTTGATATTATTATATCATAATTTATATATACGAACAAATATTCTTTTATTATTATTAGAGGAATTTCTACGAATATGCTGAATTGAATAATATTTAAATATTCATATAGATCTTTCCCATTAGAAGAATCAAATCTTCTTATAATTAAACGCTCTGTTTGTCTTTTTTACAAAAAGTGTGATCAATTAATCAAGATCACACTTTTAATTAAATATAACCCTTTTCATAGGTATTTGGAACCAAAACACGTTATTTCCATCGATATAATCTACTCCATAAGTCATATTATGGGCATCGCATATGGTTTTTACAATTGAAAGCCCAAGGCCTGTTCCTTGCTTTCTGCCACCTTGATGCTGTGCTCTATGATATCTTTCCCAAATTAAAAACCTATCTTCTTCAGAAATAGGATCCCCTTTATTGCAAATTTGAATTCTTATATCGCCATTTACAAAAAAAGAGTTAATCTTTATTTTTTCTCCATCGATGCTGTGATTTATAGCATTGTTTAATAAATTTCTGAAAACTTGATGTATCTTGATATTATCAACACAAACACTTACACTTGGTGTTTGATTATTTATTACAACTTCTAATGAAAATTTTTCTCCTTGTTTTTGTGCTTCAAGAGCAGCATCATTTATTATATAATCAAGTTGTAAAATTTCTGTCTTAAGTGTTAAATATCCCGATTGTATTAAAGAATAATCTAAAATATCATTAACCATAACGCTCATTCTTTGAGATTCATCTATTATTAAATTTAAATTATCATTTCTATCTTTTTCGTTTTTCCAAGAAATTTCACGAACAAGCTCTGCATATCCTCTTATTAAAGAAAGAGGGGATTTTAATTCATGCGATACATTTGCTATAAGTTCTTTTCTTAATACTTCTACTTTCTTTAAAGATTTAGAAAGGTTGTCAACAGAATGAGATAATTCTCCAAGCTCATCTTTTTGTTTAACATTTGCAGATGCTTCTAAATCACCATCTGCTATTCTATTTACAGTTTTATTTATGGCTAAAATTGGCTTTGTGAAGAATCTTGCAAGAAGTAAACTTAAGATAAATGATGCAGTTATTAAGACAAAGCTTAAAACTGTTAATTGGTTTTTTAACACATTTTGGACAGATGTTACACTGCTTATTCTTTGAAGAATGACAACAGCATAATGCTCAGATTGAGAAAACTCTACAGGAGTAACAATTAGCAATAATTTATCAGCTGAATTATGTATATTGATAAAATTTTGAAATGAAACTCCATCTAAAGCATTTTGAGCACAACCTAGTATGAGCCTAGCAACTTGTTCACCAAAACTAACACTAAGATTTGCATAAATTACTAAATCACTTAAGTTATCTTTTGAAAAAGGATATGTTAGCATATTTTTTGGAAAATTTTCATTAAGAGATGTTTGTAATTCGTTTATATTATCAGAATTTTTATATAACTCGCTAAATTTAGTTTTAATCTCATTAAAAGCCAATGAATCATAATAAGGTTGAAGAAATACCATTTGAACTGTCCACAAAAAACCAATGGCAATGAATATTAAAATCATCATGCTAGCCCAAAGTTTTAAAGTCAATCGGCTCATTTAGAAGCCTCTTTAAATTCAAAGCGATATCCAACACCCCAAACTGTAACAATACAACCTCTGTATTTTTTAATTCTATCTCTTAAGGATTTTATATGAGTGTCAACTGTCCTGGCGTCACCAAAAAAATCATATCCCCAAACATTATTTAAAAGCTGTTCTCTAGAAAAAACCTGATTTGGGTGTTTAGAAAGATATAAAAGTAAATCATATTCTTTTGGAGTTAAACTAATTTTTTCCGAATCTATTTTAACAGTTCTTGATATTTCGTTTATTGAAAGAGATCCAAAAGTTAATTCTGTGCTTTCCTTTTCGTGAATTTTGCTTCTTTTTAAAAGTGCCTTAACTCTTGCAAGAAGCTCTAAACTTGAAAAAGGCTTTGGCACGAAATCATCTGCTCCAAGACCAAACCCAAATAAACGATCATATTCCTCTCCTCTTGCAGTTAAAAGTATAACAGGAATGTTGCTTATTTCTCTGATTTTTGATAAAGTATCCCAACCATCCATAACTGGCATCATTACATCTAAAATCACTATATCAAAATCTGATTCTTTAAATTTTTGCAGACCAATAGCTCCATTCTCAGCTTCAGTACAAATATGACCTTCGTTTTCAGCAAAAGTTTTAATTAATCTTCTAATTTGAGGATCGTCATCAATCAGTAATAATTTTGCCATAATAATCCACCTATCTTTTAATAATTGAATAAAAAGTAAATAAAATTGAAAAAATATAAATACATACTTTTATTATCATATACAATTAAATAAATTTCCAGAGTTTTGTATAATTCCTCAATCATATTTAACAATTCCATCACAATTATTAATCATAAACAAAGGAGAAATTATGAAAAAAAATAACTCTACAAAAATAATATTATTTTCAATTATATGCATGTTATCCTCAAGCCTTTATACATTTGCTTTAACAGAAAATATAGAAACAAATACCCAAAGCATATTTTCAAAAAAAAATAAAAAACATAACAATGAACATGAGGATTACAATAAATCTAGAAACATTTCCATTGCTGCTGAAATATTAAACATTCCTGAAGAAATTTTAAAAAAACAAATAGAAGAAGGCACCTCCCTTTATGATCTTTTAAAAGATGCGAAAAAAATTCAAGAGTTTAAAGATAAAGTTTTAGAAGAACTAAATAAACATTTAGATGATGAAGTGAAAAAAGGAAGACTTACAAAAGAAAAAGCACAAAAAATATACAAACACAAAAAATCTAAAATAGATTCATGGGATGGTAGCGAACCTTTTGGTTCTCATGAAAATACATTTTTAGAAAAAGAAAACTATATAAAAATAGCATCTGGCATTTTAGGAATTAGTGAAAATGATTTAAAAAAAGAGCTAGATTCTGGAAAAAGCTTAGGGGAAATTTTAAAAGCTGCTGGAAAATTAGATGTTTTTAAAGCTAAGTTAACTGAAGAATATAAAAAACAATTAGATAAAGAAATAAAAGAGGGAAGACTTACAACTGAAAAAGCTACTGAAAAATTAAGTAAGTTTAAAAACAAAATGAATAAATGGAATGGTGAAAAGGTAGACTAAATTTAAAGTAAATTTTATTTTAAGGAGAAAATTATGAGTAAAAAAAGTTTTATAAGAATTTTTAAAATTGTTTTTATTTTAATAGCCTTTTCTATAAACTTTTCATCTTTTACTAGCGCTACTAATGTCAACATAGACTTAACTGTTGCATCTAAAATTTTAAGTATTTCAGAAGATGATTTAAAGCGTAAATTAGATGAAGGAAAATCTATTTACAGCATGTTAAATGTTAAAGGAAAAATAGATGAGTTTAAAGAGACTCTTTTAAGTGAAATAAAGTCAAATTTAGATAAAGATATAAAGTCAGGTAGATTAACAAAAGAAAAAGCAGATGAAATTTATAAATTAAAAGAATCTAATATTTCATCTTGGGCTGAAAAAGAGCCAGTTAAATTAAATAAATAAAGAAAAGGTGCTGCAAAATATTTTAAGTTTGTAGCATCTTTTTAAATGTTTTCATATATCCACTTTCTTCGCTTTTCATAGAGGCTGAACAATTTTATTATGTTAAGCATAGATTGTACTATAAGATTGTGTAACTATACATATATCTTATTAAAGGAGGCGAATCAAATGGATAATGAGAGAAATTGTCCAAGCGAATTAGAATATTTATTGCAAAAACTTAAAGAGCTTAAAAGGTACTGTGAGAATCAATTATGTTGCTGTTGTAGCTTTTGTGAAGAATATGACGATATTTACTACGAACTATTTGAGTATATAATTGAAGAAAATAAATCAATCTACTCGCCAGAGCATGTAGGATATTTACTACGAAGACTTAAAGAACTTAAAGAATGCTGTGAAGATCAAGCATATTGCCATTGTGGCTTTTGTTGTGGATATGAAAATATTTACTATGATATTGTTAAGTATTTGATTAGACACAGTAAGCCAATATGTCCACCAGTATGTCCACCAGGACCAACAGGACCTACAGGACCACAGGGGCCTATGGGACCAGAAGGACCTCAAGGAGAACAAGGGTTACAAGGGCCTATGGGACCAGAAGGGCCTCAAGGAGAACAAGGTCCTCCAGGATTAGAAGGGCCTCAAGGAGAACAAGGCCCTCCAGGATTAGAAGGACTTCAAGGAGAACAAGGTCCTCAAGGAATACAAGGTCCTCGAGGACCAGCAGGCCCAACAGGGGCACAAGGTCTTACAGGACCAGCAGGACCTCCAGGATTAGAAGGACCTCCAGGATTAGATGGTCCTCAAGGCGTGCAAGGGCCTCAAGGAGTACAAGGTCGTCCTGGATCAACTGGACCGGCAGGGCCTCAAGGAGAACAAGGACCTATGGGACCAGCAGGCCCACAAGGACCTCAAGGAATAGAAGGACCAACAGGACCATCAGGAGGGCCACCGGGTCCAACAGGTGAAACAGGACCACAAGGACCAGTAGGACCAGCAGGACCACAAGGACCTCAAGGAATAGAAGGACCAACTGGACCAGCAGGACCACAAGGACTAGAAGGACCAACTGGATCAGCAGGGCCTCAAGGAGAACAAGGACCAACAGGACCAGCAGGGCCTCAAGGAATAGAAGGACCAACTGGATCAGCAGGGCCTCAAGGAGAACAAGGACCTATGGGACCAGTAGGACCAGCAGGCCCACAAGGAGAAACAGGACCAACTGGATCAGCAGGGCCTCAAGGAGAACAAGGACCTATGGGACCAGCAGGACCAGAGGGACCTCAAGGTGAAACAGGACCAACTGGATCATCAGGGCCTCAAGGAGAACAAGGACCTATGGGACCAGTAGGACCAGCAGGCCCACAAGGAGAAACAGGACCAACAGGCATTTCCGATTTTTCAGGTGCAATCGACCCTATCAAGTTCTACAGTCTTGGTATAATTCCTGACCCATATCCACCTGACTATGAGGTGTACAACACATATTTGGATATGCTTTCTGACTTTGCAGATTATTTTAATGGAGCGTTGCTAACTGATGGTCAAACAATTTCTATTGATTTTCAAAATATTACTTACCCTGCGTTAATAAAAGATTTAACATTAACAGATATTAGTTTGACTTTTAGTTTTCAATTAGTTGATTATGAGGAGAATTTTAATAATATTTTTTACTTTTCTTTAGGAATTTATGAAAGTTCAACGCTAAATGGAAACTACACTCTTATTCCAGAAAGTAAGATTGATTTTGATCCAATTATCTTTCCTCCAATGGACATAAAGATACAAGGAAAAGTAGTGGAAGGGCTCAATATTGAACTGGCAAAAGGAAAGTATTATATATGGGCTTTATATAATGCTACAGAAACTGCAACTGGCAATATTACTCCACTCATTGATGCAAATGGTACATTTATCTATAAATAGCACTACAGAAAATACAGCATTTTTAAAACCTCAAGTTTAAATAATCTATCTACAACAGGAGGTTTTTATAAATAGTTAAATTAAATAAATAAAAAAAGGTACTACAAAATATTTTAAATTTGTAGCATCTTTTTTGTGGAAAAGGTTTTTAGATATTTACCTCCTTCATTTTTTTATGGAGACTGAACAATTTTATTATGTCAAGCATAAATTGTATTATAAGATTATGTAGCCATACATGTATCTTATATAAGGAGGCGAATTAATTGGATAATGAGAACTATTGTCCTAGCGAATTAGGATATTTACTGCGAAAACTTAAAGAACTTAAAAGATACTGTGAAAATGAATTATGTTGCGGTTGCAGTCTTTGTGAAGGATATAAAGATATTTATTGTGAGTTGGTTAAGTATATGGTTGAACAAAATAAACCAATCTACCCACCAAGATATTCATGTCCAGAAGAAACTCTAGAATACTTATTACGAAAGCTTAAAGAGCTTAAAAGATGCTGTGAAAATCAATCATGTTGCGATTGTGGCTTTTGTGATGAATATGAAAATATTTATTATGAGCTGATTAAGTATTTGATTGAACAAAGTAAACCAATTTGTAAACCCGGACCACCAGGGCCTCCAGGACCACAAGGACCAGCAGGGCCAACAGGAGCACAAGGACCTATGGGACCAGCAGGGCCAACAGGAGCACAAGGATTTATGGGACCAGTAGGGCCAACAGGAGCACAGGGGCCAGTAGGACCAACGGGACCAGAAGGAGGACCAACAGGACCAACGGGACCAACAGGAGCACAAGGACCTATGGGACCAGCAGGCCCAGCAGGAACACAAGGGCCTATGGGACCAATAGGACCAACAGGCTCAGATGGTCCGCCAGGGCTTGAAGGACCTATGGGCCCAGAAGGACCGACAGGAGCACAAGGTCCTCAAGGAATAGAAGGACCAGCAGGAGCACAAGGATCTATGGGACCAGCAGGACCAGTAGGGCCAATAGGACCAACAGGGCTAACAGGAGCACAAGGACCTATGGGACCAGCAGGGCCAACAGGAGCACAAGGATTTATGGGACCAGCAGGACCAATAGGACCAGAGGGGCCAATAGGTCTAACAGGAGCACAAGGACCTATGGGACCAGTAGGGCCAATAGGACCAATAGGACCAGAAGGGCCAACAGGAGCACAGGGGCCAGTAGGACCAACAGGACCAGAAGGAGGACCAACAGGACCAACGGGACCAACAGGAGCACAAGGATCTATGGGACCAGTAGGACCTATGGGACCAGCAGGTCCAGTAGGAGCAACAGGCCCAGCAGGACCACAAGGACCAATAGGCCTAACAGGAGCAGCAGGAGCACAAGGATCTATGGGACCAGTAGGACCTATGGGACCAGCAGGCCCAGAAGGAGCAACAGGACAAGAGGGACCAATAGGTCTAACAGGAGAAACAGGGCCAGCAGGGACAACGGGACCAACAGGAGAAACAGGGCCAGTAGGTCCAGCAGGACCAACAGGAGAAACAGGACCAGTAGGACCAGTAGGGCCAGTAGGACCAACAGGAGCAACAGGACCAGCAGGAGGCCCACCAGGACCAACAGGGGAAACAGGACCAGCAGGGCCAGTAGGACCACAAGGGCCACAAGGAGAAACAGGACCAGCAGGCCCAACAGGCCCAACAGGACCAGCAGGACCAATAGGACCAACAGGAGCAACGGGAGCAACAGGAGCAACAGGACCAGCAGGGCCACCTGGGCCACCAGGACCATCACCAGGATCAGTAGAGCCTTCTGAGGTTTTAAGTGGTGCAATTATGCCTGCTATATTACGCATCAATAGCACTGCCTCTGCACCTGACTATGAAATGGCTAACACATATGCGAATATGTTTTTTGACACTCCAGATTATATGAGTCATAGTTCTAGCTTGATAACTGATGGACAAACAATTCCTATTGATACAACTTATTTGCAGTATTATCCTGTGAGTACATTTGCAACAGATATAACAATAACAGATATTAGTTGTACTATTAGTTTTTTATTAACACCACATGAAGAGAATGGCATTAATAACACTTTTTATCTTTCTATAGGAATTTATGAAAGTCCAACACTAATTGGAAACTACACTCTTATTCCTGAAAGTAAGGTTGATTTTGACCCAATTATATTTTCACCAATGGAGTCAAAAATAGTGGAAAAGATGGTAGAAGGGTTAAATATTAAACTTGAAAAAGGGAAGCGTTATCTATATGCATTATATGTTACTACAGAAACCGCAATTAACAGTGGTTTGACTATAGATGTTGCAACAAGTGGTATGTTCATTTATAAATAATATTGCATAAAGTATAGCATTTTAAAACTTCCACCTTTTGACTGAGCTGTCTCTATAAACAGATATTTTAGAAATCTCCAGTTGCATATCAATTATTTCAACTGGAGGTTTTTTTATTAATGTTTTAAAATTTAAAATAACTTACATATATTTGTAAATAATTTATGGTATAGTATATCTATAAAAACAAATAACTATTGGGAGTGTTAAAAAATGGCGTTACACTTATCGCTTAGTTTTAATGGAAACTGCAGAGAAGCTCTTGATTTTTACTCAAAAGTTTTTGAAGTTCCTATGCCTGAAATAATGTGTTATGATGCATGTCCGCCTGATCCAAACTTTGAAATGTCAGATGATGTTAAAAATCTTATAATGTATACATCTATTAATATAATGGGTGTTGATGTTATGCTTTCAGATAACCCACCTGGCATGGAATATAGCTATGGGAAGAATATTGGTCTTGCTATTGTAACTAAAGATGCTGATGAATTAAAGAAATATTATGAAGCTTTAAAAGAAGATGGAACTGTAGAGATGGAGCTTTGCAAAACATTTTGGAGCGATTTATATGGAATAGTAACGGATAAATTTGGTGTACAATGGCAATTTAATCTTGATATTGAAGATTGTGAAGGTGCAAATCAAGAATCTTTTAAGATTATAACTAAAAAACTTGATGATATTCCTGTTATGTATATTTCTAAAGCTCTTACTATGGAAAATCTAAATGAGATTGGACCAACTTTTGATGAATTAACTACATATATAGCACAAAATGGCGGTGAAATCACAGGTTCTTTTATACTTTATGGAGAGAGCACAGAGGAAATCATGAATGTGGGTTGCTGCTTATCTGTTAAAGATTTAATTGAGGAAAGTTCTTATATTAAAGCTAAAATTGTGCCAGGTGGTGAATTTTTAGCTGCGCAAGCAATACACAAAGGATCCTATGAAGAACTTCCTAAAACTTGGAAAGAGTTTATGATTTGGATTGAAGGAGAAGGGTATACTTTTGACAATCTTCCTATGCGTGAAATTTATTTAAATTCACCTATGGAAATACCTGAAAACGAACTTTTAACAGAGATATTAATTCCAGTTAAAAAAGTTTAATTTCCATAAAATAAGCCTCAAAGCCTATTCTGAGGCTTATTTTTATGATAAAGTGTGAAGTTATAAAGCTTTAAATTTTTGCTTTTAAAAAGTTTTTTTAAATAATTATAAAAGTATTGCATTAAAAAAAGTGGTGCTATATAATGAGCTTAAGATTATCGAAACCGGTTTCTAATGTTTCGAAACCGGTTTACAAAAAGTAAATTATAAATATATTTTAGAAAGGTGGATTATAATGAAAAAGGTAAAAATGTTACTTAGTACTATTTTAGCATCAGCTTTATCATTGACTTTATTCGCTAGTTGCAATGGAAGTAACGCTGGAAACTCAGGTGATACTACTCAATCTGGTGGAAATACTACTAAAGCAGCAGATACTACTCAAGCTGCTACTACAACTCAAGGAGGAGATACTTCAGCATCAAATGCTACAGGAACCCTCAACATCTGGTCTTTTACCAATGAATTGCATACGTTTGCACTGGCTTTTCAAAAAGAACATCCTGATATAAAAGTTGAATATACAATGATTCCTATGACAGATGGGGAATTTCAAACTAAGGTAAAATCAGCTATTCAAAGTGGACAAGTTCCTGACGTTATTGCGCTTGAATCTGCATTTGTAAAAGAGTATGTAGAAAGTGATATGCTTATGGATTTATCTGATCTTCTTCCACTTGCTAAAGATCTTAAAACTTATCAATTTATGCTTGATGTAGGCACTTATGAAGGTAAAGTGAAAGCGTATACTTATCAAGCAACTCCTGGAGCGTTATTTTACAGAAGGAGTCTTGCTAAAGAATATTTTGGAACAGATGATCCAGTTGAAATGCAAAAAATATTAAGCGATATGGATAAGTATACTGAAGCTGCACAAGTTGTAAAGGAAAAATCAAATGGAAACACATATATGGTAGCATCAACTGGAGATTTTACAAATCCAATTTTTGCAAATAGAGAAAAGCCTTGGGTAGTTGATAATAAGCTCACAATTGATCCTAAAATAGATTATTTAATGGATTTGGCTAAAAAGTTTAGAGATAATGGTTATGAAGCTCAAGCAACTCAATGGCAAGAGGGATGGTTTGCAGGAATGAATGACACTCTTAAAGATGCAGCTGGAAATCCTAAAAAAGTATTTAGTTATTTCTTGCCAACTTGGGGGCTTCCTTATGTGTTAATGCAAAATGGCAAAGATACATCAGGTGATTGGGCATGTATAGACGGTCCACTTCCATATAGCTGGGGTGGAACATGGATGGGAATTATGGAAGGAGCTAAAAATGCTGATACAGCAAAAGAATTTATTAAATTTGCTACTTTAAACGAACAAACTCTTAAAGATTGGGCTCTTGGTACTTATACTAATGATTATTTAAAAGCAATTGATCCTACAATTGGAGATTCTCAATCACAAGGCCCTGGAGACTTTGTATCTAGCCAAAAAGTTGTTGAAGATATCATATCGCAATTTGACAACGCTGACACAGCAAAATATTTAGCTGGACAAAATTCATATAGGAGCTTTGCTGAAGCTGCACCTAATATAAGCCTTAAATTAATGCAAGGTACTGATGATGCTATTCAAAGAGCTTTAAATGACCCACTTAATAATTTTGTAACTGGTCAAGCTACAAAAGAAGAAGCTATAAGTCAATTTAAAGATGCAGTGAGGGCTGAGATTCCAGATCTTGAAATAGATTAATAAATAATTGGTGGTGCATTTTATGGATGCTATAAAAAAACAAAAAAAATTTAGTAGAAGCAGTGTAAATAAAGGTATATATGGATATATATTTGTAGCTCCATTTATATTAGGAATTTTAATTTTTACTTTATATCCAGTTATTTATACGTTTTATTTAAGCCTCACAAATACAACGATTATGTCTAAGCAAAGCGATTTTATTGGTTTTAAAAATTTTGTTTTGCTTTTTAAGGACAAGGTGTTTTTAAATAGCGTTATTACTACATGGAAGCTATGGATTATGAATTTTATACCTCAAATTGGAATAGCACTTCTTTTTTCTGTGTGGTTTACTTCAACGAGACTTAAAATAAAGCTTGTGGGATTTTGGAGAACTTTATTTTACATGCCAAACCTTTTAATGCCAGTTACCATAGCAGTTTTATTTAATACCTTTTTAAGCTTTTATGGACCTATAAATCAATTTTTGGTTAGAGCTGGAATTGTAAGTAAAGCCATAGATTTTATAAGAATACCTGCTATAATGCAAGGGACTGTTGCTTATATACAATGGTGGATGTGGTTTGGATCTACAATAATAATTATAACAGCTGGAATGACATCTATATCTCAATCTTTATACGAATCTGCTATGGTTGATGGGGCAAATAGCATGGATATGTTTACAAAGATAACTCTTCCGCTATTAAAACCAATTTTATTATATGTATTTGTAACATCTATGGTTGGTGGTATGCAGATGTTTGATATACCTTTTATGCTTACAGATACAAAGGGGTCCCCTAATTTTTCAATACTCACTATGAACATGAATATGTATATGAAATTTGCATCAACAAAGGGAAATCTAGGGACAGCAGCATCTGTTGGAGTATGCATTTTTATCATAACTTCTATAGTGTCTATTTTATTGTTTAGATTTTTAAGAAATAAGGATGATATGTCTGATAAAAAAAATAAAGCAAAGGAGGGGGTAAACAATGAATTACACAGCTAAATTAAGATTTTTTAGAATACTTTGTTATATTGTTTTATTTATTGTTCTTTTGCTTTGCGTTGTTCCTATTTGGCTTGTTCTTGTAAATTCAACTAGGTCTACACCAGAGATACAATCAGGTATTAGCATTTTGCCATCAGCACATTTGATTGATAATTGGAAAACACTTACTAACAGAGGGTTCAGTGTAGCTAGAGGTTTATTTAATAGCTTATTTATAGCAACATCCACAAGTGCAATTACAGTTTACTTTTCTCTTTTAACTGCTTACGCACTGGAGATTTATAATTTTAAATTAAAAAATATTATTTATGCATCAGTTTTAATACTTGTTATGATTCCAATGCAAATTTCTGTCATTGGTTATTATAAATATATGTCAATGTTAAATTTATTGAATTCATATATTCCTTTGATTTTGCCAGCAATTGCAGCACCATCTAGCATCTTTTTTGCAAAACAATATTTAGAAAGCTGTGTTATAAAGGATTTAATAGAAGCAGCTAGAATAGACGGATGTAGTGAATTTTCTATATTTAATAGAGTAATGCTGCCGATAGCTGCACCTGGAGCATTTACAATGGCAATATTTGCTTTTGTTGCTTCTTGGAATAATTTTATGACCCCATTTATGTTAATATCTAAGCTTGAAAAGTACACTCTTCCTATGCTTGTTAAAACTTTAAGAGGGGACATTTACAGAACTGAATATGGCAGCATTTATTTGGGGCTTGCTATTTCAATTATACCTGTAATCATAGTGTATATATGCTTTTCTAAATATATTGTAAGTGGTATTGCTATGGGAGCTGTTAAAGAATAAAAATATTACCTTAAGAGGAGTTGAGCTTAATGATAAAAAATCCTGTTTTAACAGGTTTTCATCCAGATCCAAGCATGATTTTTGTAGATGATACATTTTACATTGCAAATTCAACGTTTGAGTGGTTTCCTGGAGTAAAAATAAGTAAGTCAAAGGATCTTGCAAATTGGGAAACAGTTTGTTTCCCTCTTAATAAAGAATCGTTATTAAATATGGAAGGTAATCCGAAAAGCTCAGGTATATGGGCTCCCTGCTTATCTTATGCAAATGGTCTGTTTTATTTAGTCTTTACAGATGTGAAAGAATGGGCTGGAGATGCATTTAAGAATGTTTCAAACTTTATAACAACATCTAAAAAGATAGAAGGGCCTTGGTCTGACCCTGTATATATTAATAGTTCTGGATTTGACCCATCACTTTTTCACGATGATGATGGAAAGATGTATTTTGTAAATATGGAATGGGATTATAGAAAAAAAGATAAAGAGCAATTTTCTGGAATAATCCTTACAGAACTTCACAAGGAATCTTTAAAACAAGTTTCAGAGCAAATTAAAATATTTAAAGGAACTGAAAAGGGATGTGTTGAGGGACCTCATTTGTATAAAAAAGATGGATATTATTATTTGTTTACTGCAGAGGGAGGGACTGTTTATGAGCATGCTGAAACAGTGGCTCGTTCAAAAAATATTTTAGGACCCTATGAATTACATCCTAACATTTATTTATCCTGTGCTGAAAACTTTGAAGATCATAAAATACAAAAAACAGGTCATGGTTCAATAGCTAAATCGGTTGATGGAAGATGGTGGTATGCTTGCCTTTGTGGAAGACCATTAGAAGGTACAAAGTTTTGTCCTTTAGGAAGGGAAACTTCTATTAATGAGATAGTTTGGGAAGATAATTGGCCATATTTAAAAAATAAGACTATATTAATAGATGAATATTTTGATGGTTATGGTGAGAAAAACTCAGATAATGATTTGTTTTATGATTTCTCAATTGGAAATGATTCATGCTTTAAAATGGATTTTCAATCTTTAAGGTCTAATGCTTCATATGATTTTGTAGATGGCAAGCTTAGGATATATGGTGGATATTCCCCAACTTGTAATTTTAATCAAAATGTATTAGCAAGGCGTCAACAGCATTTTGAATTTGAAGCATCTACGTCTGTAAAAGTAAATAGCAAGAATTTTCAGCAAATGGCTGGACTTATATATAGATATGATGAAAGTACCTATTATTTTTTAAATATTTATTTTGATGAAGAATTAAATGAAAATGTGTTAAACCTTATGTATATGGTAGGAGATAAATTTCAAATTCCTATTAAAAATATACCAATAGAAGATAAAGAAATTCATTTAAAAATTTCTGTTTTAGATAAAGTAGGAAAGTTTTTTTATTCTTACGATGGTGTTAATTTTACCAATTTAGATTATAATGTAGATATTACAACATTATCAGATGAATTTGCAAATCCATTAGGTTTTACTGGTGCATTTATTGGCATGCAATGTGTAGATTTAAATGATAATACAGCCTCAGCTGATTTTAGTTATTTTAAATATATACCTAAAAAATAAATGTTCGAAAGAGGAAAAATATGGTTACAGTATACGATATTGCAAAAAAGACAAAGCTTTCACCAGCTACTGTGTCTAAGGCATTAAACAATTATTATGGAGTGAAAAAAGAGACTTATGATTTAGTTATAAGTACAGCCTTAGAAATGGGATATATTCCCAATATTGCAGCAAGATCTTTAACAACTAAAAAAACGTGGCTTGTGGGTATGTTGTTTTCTGAAGAAGTTTCAACAGGAATAATGCATTGGCATTTTGGCACAATTTTAGCAAGTGCACAATCAAGGATTGCTAAAGCCGGATATGATGTTGTTTTTATAAGTAATAATTTAGGTGGTACTCACATGTCTTATATTGAACATTGCAATAGAAGAGGACTTGAAGGGGTGATTGTTGCGGCAAGCAAACCTCAGACTGATGCTGTGAAGTGTATTTTAGAAAGTAATATAAAGATGGTATCTGTTGAAACTCCATATGAAAATAAGTATTCTGTAATTAGTGATAACTATTTTGGAACAATGGAAGCTTTAAATTATCTGTATTCATTAGGCCATAGATGTATAGCGCATATTTCTGGGCCTTTTGATACTGTTGCAGGTCATGAAAGAAATAATGCTTATAAAGAATTTATGATTTCAAAAGGTTTAGATTTTTATTCTAATTATATTGTAGAATGTGGAGAATATAATATTGTAGAAGCATATAAAGCCACAAGAAAGCTTTTAGAAAGATCTAAAAAAGGGCCAACAGCTATTTTTGTAGGCTTTGGGGAAGGCACCATTGGAGTAATGAACTTTTTAAATGATAAAAATTTAAAAGTACCTGATGAAATCTCTGTAATTGGTTTTGATGATACTGATGCTACAATTGCTATGGGAATTACAACTATTAAGCAAGATAGAGAACAAATAGGGACATTTGCTGCTGAATTACTTATTAATCAAATAGAAGATAAGGAAATTCAACATATATTTGACAATAGGGTGAAAACTAAGCTTATAGAAAGAAATTCTTGTAAAAAATTATTTTAAATATTGGAGGTTTTTTTTATGGAAGAAATATTTAAGAAAATAAAAAAGATAAGCTATGAAGGAGTAAAAAGCGATAATCCTTTTTCATTTAAGTATTATAATCCAAGCGAAAAGATAGCTGGGAAGACAATGAAGGAGCAGTTAAAATTTGCACTGGCATATTGGCATACTATGTGTGGTGTAGGCGTTGATATGTTTGGATCAGGAACATGTGATAAGTCTTTTAATATAGATGATCCTATGGAACATGCAAAGGTTAAAGCTTATGCTGCTTTTGAAATTATGGAGAAATTAGATATTGATTATTATTGCTTCCATGATAGAGATATTGCACCTGAAGCTGATACTTTAAGTGAGTCAAATAAGAGGCTTGATATTATCACTGACCTTTTAGAAAATTTAATGAAAAGCTCTGGTAAAAAGCTTTTATGGGGAACTGCTAATTGCTTTAGCAATCCAAGATATATGCATGGAGCAGCCACATCTCCTAATGCTGATGTGTTTGCATTTGCATCTGCTCAAATTAAAAAAGCTTTAGAAATTACTGTTAGATTAGGCGGAAATGGCTATGTATTTTGGGGCGGGCGTGAAGGTTATGAAACTCTGTTAAATACTAATATGGGGCTTGAATTAGATAATATGGCAAGGCTTTTAAGAATGGCTGTTGAATATGGTAGAAGTATTGGTTTTAAAGGAGATTTTTATATCGAACCAAAACCTAAAGAACCAACTAAACATCAGTATGATTATGATAGTGCTACAGTGGTTTCTTTCCTTAGAAAATATAATTTAGATAATGATTTTAAACTTAACATAGAGTCAAACCATGCAACTTTAGCAGGACACACTTTCCAGCATGAATTAAGATATGCTAGAGAAAATGGATTCTTTGGATCAATAGATGCAAACCAAGGTGATCTTTTACTTGGATGGGATACAGATCAGTATCCAACTAATGTGTATGATGCTGCTCTTTGCATGTATGAGGTGTTAAGAGCTGGTGGATTTACAAATGGTGGACTTAACTTTGACGCAAAAACTAGAAGAGGATCATTTGATGATGAGGATATTTTCTTAAGCTTTATAGCTGGTATGGATACTTTTGCATTAGGACTTAAGATAGCGGATAGGATCATTCAAGATGGAAGAATTGATAAATTTACAGAAGATAGGTATTCAAGCTATAAATCTGGAATTGGACTTGATATTGTTTCAGGAAAAGCTACTATGAAGGATTTAGAAGATTATGCTCTTAAAATAGGTGATGTTAAGACTAATACTTCATCAAGGCAGGAATATTTAGAAGCTATAATGAATCAAATAATGTTTGGTTAATTTAAGTGTTGAAGAGCCTTTAAGCTTTTCAACACTTTTACTTTGATTTATAATTAAGAAAAATTATTTTAAGAAACATTTATATTATCTTAGCATAATATAAAGTAAAAAATTATGTAAAGGTGTGTGATAATATGAGTAAACTCAAAAAAATTATGATAATCTTTATTTTAATTTTTATACCTTTTGCAGTTCAAATTGTAAAGGGAGCCGATATAGGAAATAACAAGCTGACCAAAATAAAGCAAAGCATTATAGATAATTATAAAAATATATCTCAACATATTCCTCAAGATGAATTAATTGATAAACATTCTATTATAGTAAGGTTTAAAGAAAATGCGCTTGAGAATGAAATTAAAGCATTTGAATTGCAATTTAATTTAAAAAACAAATTTATGTTAAATGAGGATTTAAAAACATTTTATTATGAATTACCTGATAGCAAAGAAGTAGATTTAGGTTATTTAATTGAAATAAATAATTTAGCTAATATAACTCTATATATTGAACCAAATTATAAATACTCATTGGTTAAGTAAATTAAGACACCTTAAATATCACTAGATATTTAAGGTGTTTTTTATAAATTTAGGTAACATAATATTTTTTATTGCATAAAATGAAAATGAATGAAAGATAAATTTACTTATCTTTATACATTTATAAAAAATGAGTAACTTAATGAATTAAGGTGATTTTATGGAGAATATTGAATTAAACGAAATTAAACTAAATATTGTAAATGTTTTTGGAAATTTGTGCAATTGTGTTTCAAAAGATAAATTGGTAGATGAAAGTTCACTAATTGTTAGATTTAAACCTGATTTAAGCAAAGATGAAATTAAACTTTTTGAGGATGAACATCATTTAAAAAATAAAACTGTATTAATTGATGAACTAAATATTTACCAGTATGATATACTTGCTGATAGAAAATTGAATTTGGATTTTCTTATTGAAGCAAATCAATCTGACTTAGATTTTTATGCAGAACCAAATTATAAATGTCATATGTGTGCTGAACCATATTATAATTTAGAATGGGGTTTAAAGAATAGAACCTATCCTCAAGTAGATGTAAATGCAGAAGCTGCATGGAAAATTACAAAAGGTGATGCTAATGTTACTGTAGCTGTTGTGGATTCAGGAATTGATTATACACATTCTGATCTTAAAGCAAATGTGTGGAGAAATGCTAAAGAAATTGCTAATAATAGAATTGACGATGATAGGAATGGATATGTAGATGATATAATTGGTTGGAATTTCCATGATAATAATAATCTGCCATATGATTACCTTTCTCATGGTACACATGTATCTGGAATAATAGCAGCACCAGAGAATAATTATGGTATAACTGGAGTTTCACCAAAGGTAAAGATTATGCCATTAAAAGTATTTGGCAGCACGGGAAATATGAGCAATATGTCTAATTTATTAAGGGCACTTCAATTTGCTGATAAGAACAAAGCAAATATTGTAAATTTATCATTATCAGGAAGAGGATTTTCTAGATCTTTATATGATGTAATGAATAGCCTTAGGAATACATTGTTTGTATGTGCAGCAGGTAATAATGGTTTCAATACTGATACAAATCCATGCTTTCCAGCCTCCTATATTTTGCCAAACAATATTACAGTTGCTAGCATAGAACGAAATGGAGCAATATCTTCATTTTCAAATTATGGTATTAAGACTGTAGATGTTGCAGCTCCTGGAAGTGGAATATATAGTACGATTCCTGGTAACAGGTTTGGCTACATGTCTGGGACTTCTATGGCAGCTCCATTTGTAGCTGGTGTAGCTGCTTTGATAAAAAGTTATAAGAAGAATTTAACACCACAACAAATAATCAGTGTAATTGAAAAAAATACAAAGCCTCTTACATCATTAAGAGGAAGAGTTAAAACTGGTGGATTGGTTAATGCTGGAAAAGCATTAAATAGCTTAAAATAAAAATACTTATAATGAAAAGCATCTTTTTAATTTAGATGCTTTTTATTATGTATTGATTATTAAAAACTTGCAATGCATTAGAGACATATGGTAAAATAATTAAAATGGTCAGACCAAAGTTATTTTAAATTGTAAACAATTTAATGCAAAAGGAGGGTGCACTACTTAAATTTTTCTAATTATTATTATATGGAGGAGTAATTAATGTTCAAGAATTCAAAAATACTAAAGGTTTTAATTTCCATGGCTTTAGTAGTAAGTTTTTTGTCTGGGTGCAATAATGCAAAATCATCTAATGCTTCTAACAACAAATTAACTTTTGCAATTGCCGCTGAAACAAATTCAATGGACCCACAACTTATAAATTCACGTTCAGCTTTTACTACTGCTAAAATAGTTTATGAAGGTCTGGTACGTACTAAGGGGGATAAACTCCAACCTGGCATGGCTGAATCTTGGGAAATTTCACCTGATGGACTTATTTATACTTTTCATTTAAGAGATGCAAAGTGGAGTGATGGAGTTTCTGTTAAAGCTCAAGATTTTGAATATGCAATAAGGAGGTTAGAGGATCCTAAAGTTGCATCACCTTATGCGTTTGCAGCCGATTATATAGTTAAAGCTAAAGAATTTAATCAAGGACAAGCTACTGCAGAGGAAATGGGAGTTAAGGCTTTAGATGATAAGACTTTAGAAATAAAAATCACAACTCCTACAAATTATTTTTTAGAGTATTTAGATCAACCAAATTTTTACCCAGTAAGGCAAGATATTATAGAAAAGTATGGAACTGATTATGCGTCAGACTTTGATAAAATGGTTTATAATGGTCCTTTTACTTTAAAAGAATGGAAACATGAAGAGTCTATGACTATGGTTAAAAATCCGGACTATTGGGACAAGGATAATGTTAAATTAGAAGAAATAGACCAATTAATAATACCTGATAGAGATACGCAGCTTAGCATGTTCGAAAGCGGAAGTGTTGATTTTGTTCAGATACCTAGCACAGTGGTACCTAAATATAAAGATGAAGGAAAGTGTACTCTTTATATGGATGGATCTGATGACTGGATACAAATCAATGTTTCAGATACAAATAAACCATGGCTTGGTAATAAAAATTTCCGCTTAGCATTAAATTATGCTATAGACCGTACAGACATAATGGCAACAACTACTAAAGGCGTGTATTATCCAGCCGGAAGATTAGTTTTACCTATTGTTAAAGGTGTAAATGATTATTTTACAAAAGAATATCCAATAAATGAATTTCCATTAAAAGCAGATCCAGCAAAAGCAAAGGAATATTTGCAAAAAGCTATGGATGAGCTTAAAATTTCTGACCCATCACAAATATCAGTAACTTATCTTTGTCAAGATGACCAAAATACAAAACTTTTAGCTGAGGCTATTCAAGATAATATAACAAGAAATTTAGGAATTAAATTTGAAATTCAAAATGTAACATTTAAGCAAAGATTAGATCTACAAACTAAACATCAATTTGAAATGTCATACTCTGGTTGGGGGCCTGACTATAATGATCCTATGACTTATCTTGAGCTTTTCCAAACAGGTAATGGACAAAATGGTGGAAATTATTCTAATAAAGAATTTGATGAATTAATAGAAAAAGCGCGCATTGAAACTGATGCTTCAAAGCGATTTGAGTATTTAAAAAGTGCAGAACAAATACTTATTGATGATGCAGCTTTTGTTCCTCTTCAATTCCGCCAAAGAGCATGGTCAAGTATTCCAAATTTAAAAGGTCTTTATACACCTTTTGTAGGTCCTGATTGGGATGTGGCTTTTTGTTATAAAGAATAAAATTGATAATTCTAAAAAGCTAAAATATACTTGATTATATTTTAGCTTTTTATTAAAGGTCTTAAAGTTTAGGAGGGAAGATATGATCAATTATATAATGAAGAGGTTTTTAATTTCTGTATTTACACTTTTTGTACTTGTTACTGCTACATTTTTTTTAGTGAGAATCCTTCCTGGAGATCCTTTTAGCAGTGAAAAAATTACGCCAGAAGTGAAGAAAAATATGGTAGAGTATTATGGGTTTGATAAACCACTTCATATACAATATGGGCGTTATATTGTAAATTTATTAAAGGGGGATTTTGGCACTTCCTTGCAATATAATGGAAGGCCTGTTTCAAAAATCATTTCTGATACATTTATTTATTCTGCTGATTTAGGTATAAGAGCCCTTATTTTTGGTTTAGTGGTGGGGCTATTATTAGGAATAAGTGCTGCATTAAATTTAGGAAGGTTTTTTGATTTCTTTTGTATATTTATTGCAATCATAGGAGTCTCTATTCCGGATTTTATTATGGGGCCTCTTTTACAATATGGATTTTCTACTAAACTTGGCTGGTTTCCTCCAGCTCAATGGAAAGGTTTTGCATATACTGTTTTACCAACTTTAGCTTTAAGTTTCTATACTCTTGCTCTAATAAGTAGGACAATGAGATCCAGTATGCTTGAAATAATTAATCAAGATTATATATTGACAGCTGATTCTAAGGGCATATCTCCTTTTAAAATAATATCTAATCATGAGTTTAGAAATGCAATATTACCTATAGTTACCATTTTAGGCCCTGTAACTGCAGCTGTGCTTACTGGAACTTTTGTTATTGAATCAGTGTTTGCCGTTCCAGGTATGGGTAAATTCTATGTGCTTGGGATACAAAATTTGGATTATACAATGGTTTTAGGGATGACAGTGTTCTATGGATTTTTTTTAGTGACAGCTAATTTTATTGTAGATATTGTTTATGGTTTTGTAGATCCAAGAATAAGAATTTCGGGAAAGTAGGGATTTTATGGCAGAAAATAATTTAAGTTATGATATTAATATTGATGATAATTTGTTTGAAAAAGATAATATAGAAAAAAAAGACATTAATGCTATTGTGAGGCCAAGTTTAACTTATTGGCAAGATGCTTGGATTAGATTTAAAAGAAATAAAATTGCAATGGTATGTTTAACTGTGCTTATAATTTATGTTGCTTTAGCAATTATAGGACCTTATCTTACTCCTTACGATTTTAAAACAAATAATGCTGCAGAGTCTGATGTTTTTCCAAATATGAAACATTGGTTTGGTACGGATCAGCTTGGGAGAGATCTTTGGGCTAGAACATGGATGGGAGCCAGAGTTTCTTTATTTATTGGTTTTTTAGTAGCTACTTTAAATTGTATTTTAGGGATTTTTGTTGGTGGTGTATCAGGGTACTTTGGTGGAAAAGTGGATATGGTCATTATGAGAATAATTGATGTGTTATATGGCATACCAATGCTTATAGTTGCAATACTTGTAATGGTTGTGTTGGGTAGTGGAGTGCCAAGTTTAGTTATAGCTATGATAACAATAGGTTGGATTGGGCCTGCTAGATTTGTGCGTGGACAAATATTGCAAATGAAGAATCAAGAATTCATACAAGCTGCAAAAGTATTAGGAGCAAGCAGTATGAGAATTATATGGATGCATCTTATACCAAATATGTTGGGGCTTTTAATTACAAACCTTACTATGGCTGTACCTAATGCAATTTTTACTGAAGCCTTTCTTAGCTATATAGGACTTGGAATAAAGTCTCCAGATTCTAGTTGGGGGCAACTTGCAAAACAGGGTGCACAAGTTTTTAGAGTTTATCCTTTTGAATTATTAATTCCTGCATTTTTTATTTGCACCACTATGTTGTCACTTAATTTATTAGGCGATGGATTAAGGGATGCTCTTGATCCTAAAAGAAGAAGTACTTCTAAGTAGGAGGGTGGTATAAATGGAAAATACTTTATCTGTTAAAAATTTGAAGGTTGATTTTGAGACTTATGGTGGCTATGTTCAAGCAGTTCGAGGAGTTTCATTTGATGTTAAAGAAGGGGAATGCATTGCAGTTGTAGGTGAATCAGGTTGTGGGAAAAGCGTTACTGCAAAAGCACTTATGAGACTTATAAGTACACCGCCTGGACACATTAAACAGGGAGAAATATTCATAGGAAATAGAGATATATTGAAGTTAAGTAAACGTGAAATGAGGGAAATAAGGGGTAAGGAGATAAGCATGATATTTCAAGATCCAATGACCTCTTTAAACCCTACTATGAAAATCGGAAATCAAATTAAGGAAAATCTTACAAGCCATAATAAAATGAGTAATGAAGATATAAAGGTGCGTTTAGTTCAGATGATGGAACTTGTTGGTATAACAAACCCTCAAAAGAGGCTAAATCAATATCCACACGAATTTTCAGGAGGGATGCGCCAAAGAGTTATGATAGCTATGGCTATGATTTGCAATCCTAAAATTCTAATAGCTGATGAACCTACTACAGCTTTAGATGTTACAATTCAAGCTCAAATTTTAAATTTAATGAAAGAAATTAAAGATCGCTTTAAAACATCTATAATACTTATAACTCATGATATGGGAGTTGTTGCAAATATGGCTAATAGAATTTTAGTGTTTTACGCTGGTAAAATAGTAGAATCAGGTGAGCCAGATGATATTTTTTATAATTCAAAGCATCCATATACTTTTGCACTTTTAAAATCAATGCCAAGATTGGATTTAGATGAAAAAAGCGATTTAACAGTAATTGAAGGGGTGCCTCCTGATTTGTTCTCACCACCTAAAGGTTGTGCATTTGCACCGCGATGTGGATATTCTATGAAAATTTGCAATTTAAAAGAGCCTCCTCTTATGGAAATAAAAAGAGGTCATAGCGCAGCTTGCTTTTTAAATCATGAAAAAGCTAAGAAAAGGATGGGAGGTTTATAATGGCATCTCCATTAATTGAAGTAAAGAATTTAAAAAAATATTTTAATGTAGGTACACATCAAACATTAAAAGCAGTTGATGAGGTTAATTTGCAAATAAAAGAGGGAGAAACTCTTGGACTTGTTGGAGAATCAGGATGTGGGAAGTCAACTTTAGGAAGAACTATAGTGAGGCTTTATGAACCAACTGATGGAGAAATTATTTTTGATGGACAAAATATAACAAAATTAAATAGGAAGAAATTTTCAAAGAATGTTCAAATGATATTTCAAGATCCTTATGCCTCTTTAGATTCACGTATGACTGTATCTGATATAATTGGCGAAGGCATTGACATTCATAATCTTTTGAAAGGAAATGAGAGAACAGAGAGAATTAGCCATTTGCTTAAAACTGTTGGGCTTTTAAGTGAGCATGGAAGTAGATTTCCTCATGAATTTTCTGGAGGGCAACGTCAACGTATAGGGATTGCCCGTGCTCTTGCTGTTGAACCAAAATTTATAGTGTGTGATGAGCCAATTTCAGCTCTTGATGTTTCAATACAAGCTCAAGTAGTAAATTTGCTTATGAAATTGCAAAAGGATTTAGGTATAGCTTATTTATTTATTGCTCACGATTTAAGCATGGTAAAGCATATTTCCAATAATGTAGCTGTAATGTATTTAGGAAAGATAGTGGAAATGGCAGATAGTAGAGAACTTTATGAAAATCCACTTCATCCATATACAAAAGCTCTGTTGTCATCTATACCAATTCCAGATCCAAAAATAGAAAAGAATAGAAAACAAATTCCACTTGAAAAGGAAATTTCAAGCCCAATTAATCCAAAAGATATGTGTAGATTTAAAGAAAGATGCAATTGTTCAATAAAAAAATGTGAAAATGAAATGCCTATGTTTAGAGACCTAGGGGGTAAGCATATGGTGGCTTGTCATTTAGTATAATAAAAAATTTAATCTCTCTATGATCTTAAAAAAGATATGGAGAGATTTTATATTGTTTTTGTTTTAAAATTTAAAAGGTCATGAGAATGTTCTCATGACCTAAATTATTAGCTTATTTGTAAAATGATGTTGATAAAGAAACCCATTGTTTTCCAACAACAATTATAAATATACTATACACTGCAAATGTCAATATGTCAAGGATTTTTGCAAAAAATAAAGATTAAATGATGCCATATGCATTATTTTAAGTATCATAGCATCAGGTTTCCTATAGAATATTTTACTAAAACAGCTTTTATAAGTATACTTTTAATATTCGTCATAAATAAAAGGTGGTGTAATATGGCTCAAATAAATGTCCAAAATATAAGTAAACGCTTTAAGATATATGAACGTCCTGAAGGCAAATGGGGTCTTTTAAAAGGAGCTTTTATGCGGAATATAAAGGAGATAGTTGCTTTAGATAAGATTAGCTTTGAAATTAATGAAGGGGAACTTGTAGGTTATATTGGTCCAAATGGGGCAGGAAAGTCAACTAGTGTAAAAGTAATGAGTGGAATTTTAACACCTGATGATGGCAAATGCAGTATATGTGGGAGGATTCCTTGGAAAGATAGGGTAGCTCATGTATCACAAATTGGCGTTATGTTTGGTCAAAGAAGCCAGCTTTGGTGGGATGTTCCTGTTATTGATTCATTTTCTATTTTAAAAGATATTTATGACATTAAAACATCAGATTATATAAATAGGTTAAATGAACTCGTTAAATCTTTAGATATATCTTCGCTTCTTAAATTTCCTGTAAGGCAGCTTTCACTTGGACAAAGAGTCCGTTGCGAGCTTGTAGCATCCCTTTTGCATAGGCCAAAGATACTTTTTCTTGACGAGCCAACCATTGGCCTTGATGCCGTTTCAAAACTTGCCCTTAGAGCTTTTTTAAAAGAGGAAAACAAGAAAAATGGCATAACAATGCTTTTAACTACTCACGATATGGATGATATTCAGGCACTTTGTAATCGTATAATGGTCATTGGACATGGAAAACTTCTTTATAATGGGATAATGGAATCATTAAAGGAGCGCTATAAAACTTATGAAGGTGAAGATATTGATGAGATAATTGCATCAATGTATGAGGACATGTTGCTATGAGGAGGTCATTAAAAGCATGTTTATCACTTTTTAAAATAAAATCTCTTGAGAGCATTCAATATCGCATAGCAGCACTTGCAAGTGGAAGCATTGGTGTTTTTTGGGGGCTTATTGAGATTGTTATATTTATAATTTTTTATAAATATGGGAATAACGAGGCAGGAAGAATTAATGGTTTAACGATTACAGAGGTAATATCTTATGTATGGATAGCGCAGGCACTTATCCCATTACAACCTATGAGCATTGATGGTGAAATCCTTATAAAAATAACAAATGGAGATGTGGGGATTGAGCTTTGTCGTCCACTTGATTTATATTTTCATTGGTTTAGCAAAACAGCAGCAGGAAGATTAGGAGGGTTTTGGTGGCGTGCTATTATAGTAATAGCTGTGGGACTGCTTCTGCCGGAATCGCTAAGGTTAAATGGGCCATCATCAATTACTGGATTTATTTTCTTTTTAATATCAACAGTAAGCGCATTTTTACTTTGTACATCTTATGGAATGTTTATGTCTAGTGTAAGACTTGGAATTACATGGGGTGAAGGCCCAACATATATTTTAATGCTTATTGGAGGAGTGTTATCAGGTGGATATTTACCACTACAATTATGGCCAGATTTTTTGCAAGGTTTTTTACTAATTCAACCATTTGCAGGATATTTAGATATACCTGCAAGGTTATATATAGGGTCTATGGACGTTTCAAAAGCGACTTCAGCTATTATGCTTCAAATATGCTGGGGTATTATTTTCATAATAAGTGGGAGAATTTTGATGAAGCACAAGTTAAAAAACGTTATCGTTCAAGGGGGTTAGAGTATGTATAGAGAATTTATAGTTTATTGTAAGTATATAAAAATGCATTTTCTCTCTGGGCTTGAATATAAAGGCTGGTGGCTTATGGTTATTCAAGTTTTTATAGTTTGCATTACAGATACATTAAGCACATTTTTGCTTTTTAATCGTTTTGGAGAAATTGGAATGTGGACTGTTGAGAAGATTATGCTCATCTATGCTTTAGCTATAACTTCATTTGGAATAGCTGAAACAATATGCAGAGGTTTTGATTATTTTCCATGGAAGATGATTCAAACAGGGGATTTTGATAGGCTTTTACTTAGACCAAAATCTTTATTTACTCAAGTTGCAGCATCATTTTTTCATATTCATCGCTTTGCTCGAGTAATTACTGGTATAGGAATAATTATATGGTCACTTTCAAGGCTTGATGTTGCACCAAGCTTAATGAATGTTTCTATTATTGTATTTGCATTAATTGGTGGCGCACTAACTTATGCTGGTGTATTTGTCATGAGTTCAGGTATAGCCTTTTTTACAATTAAAGCTCTTGATTGGATATATATTTTTACCAATGCAAGCTATCAGGTCACACGTATACCAAGTGAATATATGCCAAGAATATTAAAAAATGTTTTTACGTTTTTTATGCCCATGCTTGTAATAAGCTATTATCCTGCTTCTGTAGTGTGCAATTGGGGTGAGAAAACTTGGACTGGGTTTATTGCGCTGCCTTCTGGATTTTTATTTCTATTAGTGTCTATACTTGTGTGGAAAATTGGGGTGAGGCATTATAAAAGCACAGGAAGTTAAATAGACTTATTTTAGATTAATTAATTGACTTAAAATTTCCATAATGTAAAATAAAATATATATGCCTATTAAGATTGAGGTGAGACTATGTTATTGTATATGTTTCAAAACAATAACTTATTTTTAAAATGGGAGAATTCTGTTATTGGTGAGATTAAACCTGATTATAGTGTTGTTCTCCGGCATGAAAATATGAATTCAATTGCTCGTGCTTATTTTAAAGATAAAAATATACTTAGCACTGATAAGTTTAAAAGTTTTTTGCTAGATCGAATTATTAGTAAAGATAGAAAAGATATAAACAATATACTTGCAAGAATAGGAATGAGAGAGTACGATGTATTCAGTATTGCAAGGAGTACACGGGCTTTTAATTTAGCAGATAAGTTTTGGATTGCATATAGTGAGAAAGAGGAGTATGAAACTACTTTCATCGCTGTTTTTAGGGATTTATATAAACATAATTTGAATAGCAGAGGGGATAGCATTGCATCACCAAGCGGATGCAATGTGAAACAATATATATTTTACAATAAAGAATTTGGCATTGTAAAATATAGAATGCATCCCTATAGTACAGATGCTATAAATGAAGTCATTGCTTACAGGCTAGGGAAGTTATTCAATATTGATTGCTGTTATGCAAACATGGTTTCAAGTGATGCTGTTTTTTCAAAATATGAATATGATTATAATAAAGAGTATTTAATACATGCACGTAACATTGTAAACGGCGAAGTATTAAGTTTAGATAATTACGAATATATTATCAACACTTACTTTAAAGAATCCACAAATAGCATTATTAAAATGATTTTATTTGATTTTATTATAAATCAGGATGATAGGCATATGAGCAATTGGGGAGTATTAATGGATTTACAAGGCAATAAACATATGTATAAATTATATGACAATGGCAGAAGTTTGTTTTATGAGTCTGATGAGGAAATGGCTAAAGCATCTTTGTTAGATCCTGTTTCATATTCCAACTCATTTGGATTGATTGGTAGCTATTATGATGTTGTTAAAGATATAGCATCAAAGTACAGTATAGGCGAATTGATTAACCTTAACGTAAATATAGATGAAATTAAAGAATGCTTTTCAGGTTTTGAGAAATTTCCCAAGTGGAAAAAAGAAGCATGTGTTTGCTTTATATTATGGGCGCTAGAAGTCTTAAAAGGATTTTGTGAACATGGCGCATAAATTTAGAAGGGCGTTTCGGTGGGGTGCCAATATTTGGTGGGGCACTTTCTTAAATTTGTTAAGGAATGGTGAAATGTGAAAATTAGAAAAATGATCATTGAAGATTATGAAAAAGTATATGATTTATGGTTAAATACTAAAGGTATGGGTTTAAATACTTCTGATGATTCATTTTACGGAGTAGAAAAGTATTTAAAACGCAACCCTAATACTTGCTTTGTTGCTGAAGAAGATTCTCAAATAGTTGGTGTGATTATGAGTGGTCACGATGGTCGAAGAGGTTTTATTATTCATACTGCAGTAAAGATATCACAGCGTGGAAGGGGTATTGGCAGTTTATTAGTTGAACATGCTATGAATGCCTTAAAAGATGAAGGCATTAACAAAGTTGCATTAGTTGTATTTTCAAAAAACAAAATTGGCAATTCTTTTTGGGAAAAGCGTGGTTTTTTACTTCGTGAAGATTTAAACTACAGAAATAAGAGCATAAACGAACTAGAGAGGATTGATACTTAATATTTTTTATAAAAAAATAGGTTATTGGATATTTTCCAATAGCCTTGTGTTATTTTTTAAGTTTGTCTTTTATTTGTATTAAGTCTATGTGTAATTTTGCCAACATTCTTTCATTAAATTCAATTTTATCTTTATTATCATTTATTTCTTTAATTAATAGATCATATACTTTATCTATAATTTCCATACTTATATTTATAATGTTGTTGTTTATAGCTTGTTCCATGTGGTCTATTCGTTTGTTAGTTTCTTTTAAACTTTGCTCTATGCCATTTATTTGTTGGTTATTTTCCTTTAAGCTTTGCTCTATGTTTTCTAGACGTGTATCTAGTTTTGTTAGCAGACTTGTTAGTTTTTCATCTTCCATTTTAATGGCCCCTTTAGCATTTAATTAACAAGTTGTTTAACTTGCTATGATATATTATACTATATAAAAATCATGTATACAATTTAACAAATCGTCAAATGTATATAAAAAGCTACCTAAAAAATTAGGCAGCTTAAAAATTATTTTACTCCAATTAATCCAGCGATAACCATCTTTTGAATTTCATTAGTTCCTTCATAAATCTCAGTTATTTTAGCATCTCTCATCATGCGCTCAACAGGATATTCTCTAGTGTATCCATATCCTCCATGAAATTGTACAGCTAAACGAGTTACATCATTAGCTGTTTCTGAAGCAAAGTATTTTGCCATTGAAGCTTCTTTTAAATATGGTTTATTTTGGTCTTTTAAGCATGCTGCTTTATAAACCATAAGCCTTGCACAATCAGTTTTGGTTTGCATCTCCGCTAATTTAAATTGAGTATTTTGGAAAAATGAAATAGGTTTACCAAATTGTTTTCTTTCTTTAACATACTTTATGGTTTCATCAATTGCGCCTTGTGCGATGCCAATTGCTAGGGCTCCAATTGAAATTCTTCCGCCACCTAAGAGATTTAAAAATATACCTAAACCTTTTCCTTCTTGACCAAGCATATTAGCAGCTGGAACTGCACAATTTTCAAATATTAATTCGCAAGTTGAAGAAGCTCTTTGCCCCATTTTTTTCTCATGTCTACCGATTGTAAAGCCTGGGGTTCCTGCTTCAATTAAAAATATAGACATGCCTTTTTTGCCTAAGGCTTTATTAGTCATACATGCTACTAAAAAAATATCTGCAAATGTAGTTGTAATAAACATCTTAGTTCCATTTAAAATATAATTATCCCCATCTTTTGTAGCTGTTGTTTGTTGACCAGAAGCATCAGATCCAGCTCCAGCTTCAGTCAAAGCAAAAGCACCTACTCTTTTTCCAGAACATAAATCTTTCATATATTTTTCTATTTGATCTTTATTTCCAAACTGATAAAGTCCTGACAAAATTAAAGATGAATGCACTGATATTGAAACTGCAACAGCAGGACATACCTTTGCAATTTCTTCAACGCAAATTGCATTAGTAAGATAATCTCCACCACATCCACCTACTTCAACAGGCATGGGTATTCCAAATAAGCCTACTTTAGCCATTTTCTCTTGTAAACCATCTATCATCTTTTCATTTTCGTCCATTTCTTGTATGTATGGCTTTATTTCCTTGTCAGTAAACTCTCTGACCATTTGAATTGCTAATTCTTGCTCTTTTGATAAACTAAAATCCATATTAAGCCTCCATAAATTAATTTTTAAATTTTTTAATCATATCTATAAGTTTTGGAACTATAACCTTAACATCTCCAACAATTCCTAAATCTGCAATTTCAAATATTGGTGCACCTTCATCCTTATTAATTGCAATAATATATTCAGAATCTTCCATTCCAGCAAGATGTTGAATAGCTCCAGATATGCCACAGGCTAAATATAGATTAGGCCTTACTGTTTTTCCTGTTTGACCAACTTGGCGAGATTGCTCAATCCATCCAGCATCCACATTAGCTCTTGATGAAGATATTTCTCCACCTAAGACATCGGCAAGCTCCTTTAAAGTGCTAAAAGCTTCCTTATTTCCAATACCACGGCCTCCAGATACTAAAATAGGGGCTTCTGTAATATCGACAGACTTTTTAGAAGCTTTTGAAACTTCTCTTATGATAACGGTTTTATCCGAATCGTCAAAATCTATATTGATAATTTCAATATCTCCAGTTCTACTTTCATCTTTTTCAAGCGATTTCATTACGCCAGGTCTTACAGTTGCCATTTGTGGTCTAAACTTTTCACAAAGAATAGTTGCCATGATATTTCCGCCAAAGGCTGGCCTTGTCATAAGGAGGAGTTTAGTTTCATCATCAATTTCAAGTTTAGTGCAGTCTGCAGTGAGGCCTGTATGCACTCTTGATGCAATTCTAGGGGCTAAATCTCTTCCTATAGAAGTTGCTCCATATAAAAGTATTTCTGGATCAAAATCCTTTATAATTTTATTTACTGCCTTAGCATAGGGCTCTGTCATATACTCTTGCAATATAGGATCATCCACAACAAGCACTTTATCTGCACCAAAACTAATTAAATTTTGAGCTTTATCTTTAATATTATTGCCTAACATAACACCAACAACTTTTTGGTTTAATTTTTCAGCAAGTTCACGAGCTTTTCCTATTAATTCAAGTCCTACCTTTTGGATCTCTCCATCTCTTTGTTCAATAAAAACAAAAATATCTTTGCTCATAATTTTCTCCTTATATCAAATATCTTTCTTGTAATTTTTTGCAAATGATATCCACTGCATCATCTGTTGATATGTTGCTATGAAGCACTCCTTTTGATTTTCCAGCTTTTGTAAAGGAGCGTATTACTCTTGTAGGTGAGCCTTTTAAACCAATATTTGAAATATCAATTGTATCTTCTAAATCTTTTAAAGTCCATTTTTCTATTTCGGTTTTATATGCATTATATATGCCAGCTATACTCATATATCTTGGCACAGCTAACTGGCTTAAGGAAGTAATAAGGCAAGGGGTTTTAACCTCAATAATGTGGTATCTATCTTCAAATTGTCTTTTAACAATAAGTTTATCATCTTCAAGTTCAACCTCTTCAGCATAGGTTACTTGAGGAATATGGAGGTGCTCTGCAAGCTGTGGCCCTACTTGAGCTGTGTCTCCATCTATTGCCTGCCTTCCGGTAAAGATAACATCATAATCTAACTTTTTAATAGCTGCAGCTATAGTGGAGGATGTAGCCCAAGTATCTGCTCCACCAAATGCTCTATCTGTAACAAGTATAGCTTTATCACATCCCATAGCAAGTGCTTCACGAAGGGCAACATCTGCTTGAGGAGGTCCCATGCATAAAGCTGTAACATGGCCATTAGTTTTCTCTTTTAATAAAAGCGCAGCTTCAATGCCAGCTTTATCATCTGGATTTATGATACTAGGAACACCTTCTCTTATAAGGGTATTGGTAACAGGGTCAAGCTTAACCTCTGTAGTATCTGGTACTTGTTTCATACATACTATAATTTTCATATCCATCTTCCTTTATCTATTATTTAAATTTAATCAGTTATTTTACATCCGAATCGTCTTTCAAATTCATATTCTAGCTCTTTTCTGAAATCAGGATGAGCAATACTTATGAGAAGCTTAGCTCTGTCTTTTAATGTACGATGACGAAGCTTCACAGCTCCATATTCTGTTACAATATAGTCAACATCATGCCTTGGTACACTTACTGCAGAGCCTTCATCGATAAATGGCACTATTTTAGAGATTTTACCTTTTTGTGCTGTAGATGCAAGAACTAAAATAGATTTACCACCTTTAGACATAGTAGCACCACGTACAAAATCAAGTTGGCCACCTATAGCGCTTAATTGTCTAAGGCCAGCAGCTTCAGAGCAAACTTGCCCCATTAAATCTACTTGAACACCAGCATTAATGGAAACCATATTATCGTTTTGGCTTATAATGAAAGGATTATTAACGTAATCTACTGGCATAAGCTCAAAAGATGGATTATCATCAACATATTCATATGTATATTGAGTACCCATGACAAAGGCAATAACAGATTTATTTCTATTTATTTTTTTGTATTTATTGTTAATAACTCCTCTATCTATAAGTTCAATTAAGCCATCTCCTACTAATTCAGAATGAAGACCTAAGTCTTTTTTATCTTTAAGTCCGGTAACAACAGCATCAGGGACTGCCCCTATACCTACTTGAATAACAGAGCCATCATCAATAAGTTTTACGCAATGGTCAGCAATCATTTGATCGATTTCATTAGCTTTTGCAGGTGGTATTTGTGGAAGGAGGCGTGAAGATTCAACAATAAAGTCTATATCGGATATGTGGATCATTGAATCGCCAAATGTTCGTGGCATTTTATCATTTAATTCAGCGATGACTAATTTTGCATTATCAACTGCAGCACGGCTGTAGTCAACTACAGCGCCTAAACTACAGAAGCCGTGTTTATCTGGACGAGACATAGTTACAATAGCAACATCAGGTTTAAGAGTAGTTGCAAGAAGTTCAGGAACTCTAGAAAAATTAATTGGTGTTAAATCTACTCTATGTTCCGCATAGGGACCTCTAGTTGATTTACCTAAAAATAAGGCATTGTGGTGGAAATGTTCTTCCATGCCTTTTTCACAATACTTTGTTTCTCCCATCATGAGCAAATGTATAATTTCAACGTCTTTATATGCTTTGGCATTTTCAACCATAGCGTCTATTATAACCTTTGCCTCGGCACTTGCATGACTTAATACTACCCTATCGTAAGATTTAATATGTTTCACGGCTTCGTTAGCAGTAACGCATTTAGATTTATAAATATCTTGCCATCCCATCATTAATATCCTTTCATTTAAAATATTTTTAGTTAATCATTTACATGTAATCGTTATGGAAGTTGATTTTATCACACCCTTCTAAAATTTTATATTTATTTTTTAAATTTAAATAATGGAAGTTTAGATTTTTCATAATTTAAGTCTACCATACTTTCATATCTAAAAGAAGATATAGACCTTTTAAATAACTAGTTAAAATATTATATAATTTATCCTTTTACCCTTTTTATTTTGAGCCAATAATAGTAGAATAAAAACATGCATATCTTTATTATATTTTAAAAAAGATATGTTTTAACATTGCCTGTAAACGTTATTCGAAAATATTGTAGGAGGGAATTTATGAGTTTAATACTGAAAGAAAAAAATGAGCATATTTTAACTTTGACAATAAATAGGCCTGAAGCATTAAATGCATTAAATAAGGAAATGCTTGAAATGATGAAAGAGGCATTTTCTGAGGCTGAAAAGGATGAGGATGTTTATGTTGTTATTTTAACAGGTGTAGGTAAAGCATTTGTTGCTGGTGCAGATATTTCTTATATGCAGTGCATGAATAGCATTGAGGCAAAGAGCTGGTCGAAATTTGGAAATAGTGTTTTTTCTGCTATAGAAAACATGTCAAAACCAGTGATTGCTGCTATTAATGGATTTGCTCTAGGTGGTGGGTGTGAGCTTGCGATGAGCTGTGATATTAGAATTGCATCTGAAAAAGCAAAATTTGGGCAACCTGAAGTAGGGCTTGGCGTTACACCTGGATTTGGTGGAACTCAAAGGCTTCCTAGAATAGTTGGAGTTGAGAAAGCAAAGGAGCTTTTATTTACTGGTGATATAATTACAGCAGATGAAGCGCTTAAAATTAAATTAATAAGCAAAGTTGTTCCTGTAGAATCTCTCATGGAAGAAGCTTATAATATTGCAAAAAAGATAACTAAAAACGCTCAAATTGCTGTAAGGCAATGTAAGGACGCAGTTAATGTTGGAATGAATTGTGATATGGGAGATGCTCTTATTTATGAGGCGGAAATTTTCGGAACATGTTTTTCTACAGAGGATCAAAGAGAAGGAATGACAGCATTTGTTGAAAAGCGCAAGGTGACTTCGTTTAAAAATAAATAAAAGGAGGTAAACTTATGAGAGAAACTGTTATTGTAGGTGCAGCTAGAACGCCTTTTGGGAAATTTGGTGGAGGGCTTAAGGACTTTAAAGCTGTAGATTTAGGTGGACTTGTAATTAAAGAAGCTTTAAATCGTTCTAATTTACCTTTAGATTCAGTTGACTATGTTTATATGGGGCAAGTGCTTCAAGGAGGATGTGGACAGATTCCTTCAAGGCAAGCGTGCTTTAAGGCAGGGCTTCCATGGGAAACTCCTTCTATTACTGTAAATAAAGTTTGCTCATCAGGTATAATTGGGGCAAGTTTAGCTAGAATGAGAATAGCTACAAATATGTCTGATATAGTGGTTGCAGGTGGTATGGAAAGCATGTCAAACGCACCTTATGCCCTTCCTAAAATGAGATTTGGCGCTAAAATGATGAATGCTGAAGTTATAGATTTAATGATACATGATGGGCTTTGGTGTTCATTTTATGATGTACATATGGCAACTCATGGTTCAAATGTTGCTAAAGAATACGGAATATCTAGGGAAGAGCAAGATGAATGGGCTTTAAGAAGCCATCAATATGCTGTAGATGCAATGGAAAATGGTCGCCTTGATGATGAAATTATTCCTGTAGAAGTAAAACAAAAGGGAAAGATCATTAAAATTGATAAGGATGAATGTCCAAGAAAAGATACATCTATGGAAGCTTTAGCAAAACTTTCTCCTGTGTTTTCAAAAGATGGCACGATAACTGCAGGAAATGCACCTGGAGTTAATGATGGGGCAGCAGCTCTTGTCTTTATGTCAGAGGAAAAGGCTAAAGAAATGGAAATTAAACCTCTTGCAACTATTTTAGGATATGAAGAAGTGTCTCAAGATGCACCATATATAGCCACAGTTCCAGGGCTTTCTACAAATAAGCTTTTAAAGAAAATGGGAATGACCATAGATCAGGTAGATTTAATTGAAGTAAATGAAGCTTTTGCTGCAGTTGCACTTACAAGCGGAAAGATAACTAATTGGGATTCAAAAAAAGTGAATTTAGATGGTGGAGCTGTTGCATTTGGCCATCCAATTGGTGCAAGTGGTGCAAGGATTTTAATGCATTTAGTATTTGCATTAAGAAGAAGAGGTGGCGGAATTGGAATAGCATGTATATGCAGTGGAGCTGCACAAGGCGATGCTATTATGATTAAAGTTGATTAAAAAAGGAGAAATAGTTTATGGAAATTAAAAAGATAATGGTTGTTGGTGCAGGGCAAATGGGCGGAGGAATAGCCCAGGTTGCTGCTCAAACTGGAATTAAAACATTATTAAATGATATTGATATGTCAATAGTTGAAAAAAGAAAAAAATTTATTGAATCGCTTCTTGATAAGGGCATTGCTAAAGGAAAGTTAACTGAAGAAAATAAAAATAGCACTCTTTCCAATTTAATTTTATCTGATAAATTAGAAGATGCGAAAGATTGTGATTTAGTAGTAGAAGCTATAATTGAAAATATGGATTTAAAAGCTAAGGTTTTTAAAACTCTAGATGAAGTTGCACCAGAGCATGCAATACTTGCTTCAAACACATCTTCACTTCCTATTACTGAAATTGCTGCATTTACTAAGCGCCCTGAAAAGGTAATTGGAATGCATTTTATGAACCCAGTTCCTGTTATGAAGCTTGTTGAAGTTATTAGGGGAATTGCAACCTCTGATGAGACTAAAGAAGTTGTTTATGACTTAAGTCAAAAAATGGGGAAAACTCCTGTGGAAGTTAAAGATTTTCCAGGTTTTGTTTCAAATAGAGTGCTACAAGTAATGATAAATGAAGCTATTTATTGTGTTTATGAAAATATTGCAAGCATAAAAGATGTAGACACTGTTATGAAGCTTGGAATGAATCATCCTATGGGACCACTTGAACTTGCAGATTTCATAGGGCTTGATACTGTGCTTTATATTTTAGAAATCATGTATAATGGATATTGTGATTCAAAATATCGTCCTTGTCCACTTTTGAGACAATATGTGAAAGCTGGATGGCTTGGTAAAAAGAGCGGCAAAGGGTTTTACGATTATAAAAGCTAATACATAGATGCATAATAAAAATTCGCAATTTTTAAATTAATTGCGAATTTTTGTTATATATTTATAAATAACTTCATAAACATTAAGTACATATAATTTTGCGGAGTGTAAAAATGAATAATGAATATGAAATTAATATAGAAGATTTAAACCTTGATATTGAGTTAGAAAATTTAAAAAGCCATGATGAAATTAGAAAAGAATTAATTTTAACTGATACAATTAAATATTCAAACACCATAGAATTTATAAATTTAAACAATCTTGTGGAAATTGACCCTTCTATTAATTTTTTTGATTATCCAGATAATGAGGAATTTTTAGACCTTATTTCATCTATTGAGCATTTTTCAATAATTAATCCCCTTCTTGTAATAAAAAATGAAAGTGATAACGAATATACAGTAGTAAGTGGCCGCAGCAGGCTCCTAGCACTGCGTAGCCTTTATAAAAACAGCAAAGATGATAGATTCTTATCTGTTCCTTGCATAATATTAGATAGCAAAACAAGCCCTAGCCTAATTCAAAGTATAATCATCTCTACAAATTTAAAATACAGAAAAATCTCAAGAGAAAATCTAATAAAATCCATATTCTTACTCGATGAAATTCTCACTAAAAATAAAAAA
>JAVBPD010000030.1:0-4179 GCA_031549885.1 Clostridiaceae bacterium | reverse complement strand
AATTTGGTGAAATATTTAGAGGCAAAGGCTTTTTAAAGTCTTGTGGTAAATTTATAAAATTAGATTATATATATGGTGAAACTTTTATGGATGAAATTGTTTATTCTGGAAGAGGAAAATTTGTAATAATCGGGAAAAATATTGTAAAAAATAAGATTGAAGACTATATAAAATCATTATAACTATATTCAAAAAGAGAGTATCCATAGTAAACTATGATGTTTTTTACTCTCTTTTTTTATACTGATATTATATACATTACTTTTTAAAACCTGCTAAAACTTCGTATGTAAAGTTTTTGACTTTCGTTATTTGTTTATCAGTTAAGTTGCCACCTTTTTGCCTAAGTGATCCGTGACCTTGTACTCCCAGTATTAAAGCAAGTTGATTTTCATTTACTCTTATTCCAGCTTTGTTTGCATATTCTATTATCCTTTTTAAAGTTACTTTCTGAGCCCCAGCTGAAATAAAAGCTACGATTTGACCAACTTTCTGTGGATCCAATTTTTCCAGATATTCTTTTAACTTTGGGTCTGCATCCCAACCATAAACACCGCCCCCTATAAATAAAACATCAATATTTTCGTTCAGAGTCTCATCAATAGCCTCTGCTTTCACCCCTGCAATTTCGGCAATAATTTCTGCTACAGCACGAGTATTCCCACCTCTGGATTGATATCTAACAGCAATTTTCATCTTAAATCCTCCTCACTTGTGGCAATATAATATAATCATATTCAGAAGTTTTAAATAATAATTATAAACAGCGGTAAGTTTGCTTATTTTCGGTTATAAAGTGTCCAAATTTATTATTTGTATTTAAAAGCTCTAATTTAAAAAAATCAGGATACACCTCAAAATCAGAAAGCTTTTCAATTGGCAGCCAATGCAAAGACTCGCTTCTGCCATTGCCATCTAAGCTATCACACTTTATATTTTTTATATAATCATTATGTTTCATTAGATAAAACAAAGCTATTTCATGGTATGGATCTTTGCCATTATCAATAGTAAAGAAGTTCTCATGTATAAAAGTTAGTCTATCTATTTCAAAGTTTATATTGGTTTCCTCATATACTTCTCTTAAAACTGCACTTTCTGATGATTCTCCAAATTTCACTCTGCCACCAACAGAATAATAATAAGGGGAATTGATGTTTTTTACCATCAATAATTTATTTGAATCTATAATTATAGCGCCTACTCTATAGTTAAAATATCCTAAATGAGTCCTTAAAGTAATATCCATAGCTTAATTTTCTCCTTTTGCAAATAACTGTTTTTAATTATAACATATGCATACCTTAAAACTCTACAGCAGATAAAACTTATGCGCTTATTTATTTTATTACGATCTTAGGATATACTGTTATAAGGTGGTGATTATTAATGTACAAGCATGTAATTTGGGATTTTGATGGAACTCTTTTTGACACCTATACTGTTATGGCTAAAACTTTTCAAGAAAAATTAAACGAGATGGGATATAATGAAACTGTAGATGAGATAAAATCATATATGCAAGTAACTATGACTTATGCAATTGAGCATTATAAAGAAAAGTATAATATTGATGATGAATTTTTAAAGGATTATAACATCAAAAGAAAAGAAGAAGAGAAAAGGTATTGTAAACCCTTTGAATGCATTGAATATGTATGTAAAGCAATTTTTGATAATGAATTTAATAATTATCTTTATACTCATAGAGGGATGTCATCTATAGATTTGTTAAAAAAATTTGATTTATATAAATATTTTAGAGATTTTATAACTTTTGAAAGTGGATTTAAAAGGAAACCTGATCCTGAGGCTCTTAATTTTCTTATAAAGAAATACAATATGAATTTAAATGAGGCTATAATGATTGGCGATAGAGATTTAGATATCCTAGCTGCTAAAAATGCAGGTATAGATTCCCATCTATTTACTGAAAAAACGAATTTTAAAGCTTTGTTTAACTTTTTATAGTTTGTGTTATAATCATCAATATGATCTTAAGTATAGGTGGTTATTGTGATAAAATTTATTTTTAAACCTTTTATTTTTATAATAAAACTCATAAATTATATAACTGTTAATCTTGTAAAATTTACAAACTTAATAACTAGTTTTGTCCTAATTTTAACTATGATCTTTGTTGGAGTTTTATATTATGTAGATAAAACATTCACAGGAGGCTATTATGCAAGTTATTTAGTTCAGTTTATATTTACAGGAAGTGTTGATTGGTTTTTTAGACTAAGCAATCTTGTAGAAAATAATACTTATGTAGCTTTTGCTGCATTTATTGGTTCTCTTCTTATTCTTTTTATTTTAAAACGTGGATTTAAGAAAGCTTTAACCACAAATAAAAAAAGAAACAATTCTTTTACAAATATAATGTTTTTAATTATTAATATCTTTTTAAATTTGGTAGCGCTTATAATAATTTGCATATTTGTTTTAAATTTAATGGTTACAAGATATGTGAATTTTACCACAGGAAAAAATCTTGATTTAGACTCTACAGGATTTTTAGTAAAAGTAGATTATTTAAAAGAGCAAATAGAATCTGATAGGCAAATGTCCTATATTGCTTTAAATAAAATAATATTTGATATAAACAATGATCCATATTATTTTGCAAATATGACAATGGATAATCATATAAAAATATGTGAAGAGATCAATCATCTTATAGACATTCAAGGTGGTCCATTAACATCTGATGAGCATTATTTAAGAAATAAGCTAAATTATGCCCCTAAGAGCCTTGATTCAATGCTGCTTGAAATAAAAAATGGAAATTCACTTAATTGGCAGCTTATGCCTCCAAAAGATTCAGCTCTTCACATGTTTGGAAATGATGGTGAATATAACATTAAATTTGTATCTGGAAATGGCAATTTTGAGGCAGTTTATGATATATATGGAGAGCTTCTTGATGAAAATAACAATCCAGCTAATATGGGGACATACAACTATGCAGATCCTACAAAAGAGGTAAAAAAGCATTCTGTTTACGATGTAGCACCTTATTATATATGGGGAAATACTGAAAATTCAAGACCAGCACTTAAACCAGATGCATTGAGAAATTTAGAAAAGTTTTATAAAAACCACGATGCAGAATATAGATATGAAGATATAAAAGCAAAATGTGCAAATCCAAGTTTAATTTCAAGTTCAAATGAAAAGAGCAGGTTAATGGTACCTGCTCTTTTTTATAAAATTATTAGTTGTGATTATTTTAAAATTTAATTATGCTTATTGTAGGATCTTATATCTTAACATATTTGGTTTTTTTAAACTAAAGGAGTGGCTAAAATATGAATATAGAAAATTTCACTGGCAAAGCAGAAGCCTATGCCAAAGGTCGCCCAGGGTACCCTAATGCAGCTATAGAATCTATCATTAGGCTTGCACCGCCAGGTGCGATATTTGCAGACATCGGTGCAGGGACAGGAAAGTTCACGGTGAAACTAGCAGAATATAACTTTTCTGTGTTTGCTGTTGAACCCAACACAGATATGCGCAAACAGCTTGCTATTACTGTTGCGCCTTTTCCAAATGTAAAGATTGTTGATGGTACTGCTGAAGCCACAACACTCCCCCATCACAGCGTAGATATTCTCACTATTGCTCATGCACTGCACTGGTTCAATTTGGATGCATTCCGATCAGAATGCCACCGTGTTGTCAAACCCGGTGGGTTAGTCATTGCCCTTTACAACCTTGCACCCAAAGGGGATATGGTAAGCCTTAGCAAACAGACTGTGGATGCCTTTTTCATAAAGCCGGATGTTTGGGAATTTTCAAACCCAATGGAATATACCAGAGATAAGTGGGCTGCTTATATGTCATCTATGGACGACATTCCACTATCCACAGAACCAGGATATGACGAATATATCTCTTTAATAAACGCAGATTTTGACCGTAATAGCGTGAATGGTCTATTACGCTATGATAAGGTGACGAAAATATACAGCGAAAAGATAGAAAATTTAATATTATAACAAGGAATATTATAAAATAATGCTTCATATAATTAAGTGAGGCATTATTTTTATAAGGAGTATTTATGGCAAAAAAGAAAAAAGTAATAAAACCAGAACCAAAAATGATAATAAATCAAGGAGATGACCTTCTTCCTGAAAAATATGTGGAAAATGACCCTCGCAGACCTAAATTTGA
>JAVBPD010000108.1:0-42375 GCA_031549885.1 Clostridiaceae bacterium | reverse complement strand
AGGGAGCTTGTAAACCCATTTCTTAACATTGTTGCATCCTTTAAAAGGACAGATGCTGCAAATTTTGCAGGCAAAGATATGAGAGGAAAGATAAAAAAGGCCTTTAAAGTTAAATATAACAAAGATGACATGGGATATTATGTTGAAAAAAATATAATAGATGAAAAGATATTAAAAAAATTAGAAGCAAATACAATTGGGGAAATGATAAAGATAAAGTAGGTTATTATAAAAAATTAAGATTTAAAAAATAAATTAAATATTTATAGCGAAAAACCTTGAAAAAAAGATAATGAGTTTAAGGTTTATTTATAGTTTAGTCAATAAATAATATTTTTAACATTGTTAATTTTAGTTTAATATATAATAAAAAATGTGATTTTTAACTAAAAAATTTGAATAGTTTTTTTATAAATAGTTGTAACATTCCAAACTACAATTTTTTCAAGGTGTAGTTAAGTCTTTAAAATTATGAAAGTTGCTTAAGGTGGTTTGTATAAAAATTTGAGTTTTCTCATTAATTATAAAAATAAATTTGTTGCTTTTAGTATTTATATAACTGTGTTAAAATATTAATGTTTAAAAATAATTATTATCGAGGTGTTATAATAGCAGTTTTATTTTTATTGATAATTTATGGAGTTTTTATTAATTTAGGGTTACCAGATTCCTTACTTGGGGTAGCTTGGCCTGCAATGCAAGTTAGTTTTGGGGTTGATTTTAGTTTTGCTGGATTTACATCTATGATCATATCTTTTGGGACTGTTGTTTCAAGTTTATTTAGCGCAAGAATGATTAAGCTTTTAGGAACAGGAAAAATAGTATTTATAAGTGTATTTATGACAGCCTCTGCTTTATTTGGATTTTTTCTTTCTCAATCCTTTGTTTATATTCTCTTAATGGCCATACCTTTAGGATTAGGAGCAGGATCTATAGATGCAGCCTTAAATGGATATGTGGCAAAGCATTATTCTGCTAGGCATATGAATTGGCTCCATTGTTTCTGGGGTGTAGGTGCTTTGATAAGCCCTATAATAATGTCTTTTTTTATTACCAATGGCCCATCTTGGAGAATGGGATATTTAACTGTATCAATTATACAATTTGTTTTTGTAATTATTTTATTTTTCTCTTTACCTTTTTGGAGTAAGATAAATAATGAAAGTTCAATAAAAGATGAATTACAAGAAATAAAAGATATTAAATCTAATAATATATTTTATAATTTGAATTTAAAAGGAGTAAAAACTGCTTTAATGACTTTTTTTCTTTATTGTGGAATAGAGGCTACAATGGGATTATGGGGATCAAGCTTTCTTGTAAAGGTTAAAGGCATATCTATTGGTGAAGCAGCTTTATTAGTGTCTGCTTTTTATACTTTTATAACTATAGGAAGATTTATAAGCGGTGTTTTATCAAAAAAATTAAGCAATAAATCTTTAGTACGTATTGGACAATTTTTCATTTTTTTAGGTATTTTATTATTATTTATTCCATTTTATTTTGTTTCAAGGTTTGGTTTTTTAATATTAGGCTTTGGGTGTGCTCCTATTTTTCCTTCACTTTTGCATGAGACTCCAATTCGTTTTGGAAATCAAAATGCACAAGCTATTATGGGGCTACAAATGGCTTTTGCTTACATAGGAACTACTTTTTTACCTCCTATGTTTGGATTTTTAACATCAAAGATTTCAATTTATTTTTTTCCGATTTTTTTGTTGAGTTATGCTGTGATAATGATTTTGTGTAATGAGAGGACAAATAGAGTAACTTCTGCTTATTAATATTATTACAAAGAAAGGGTGCATGTTTTATGGCTATTTTAGTCACAGGAGGGGCAGGATATATTGGATCACATACATGTGTAGAATTATTAAATTCTGGATATGAAGTTGTGATATTTGATAACTTAATTAATTCTAGTGAAAAAGTTATAGGTAGAATAAAAGAAATAACAGGTAAAAATTTAAAGTTTTATATAGGCGATCTTTTAAATAAAGATGAAGTTGAAGAAGTGTTTAAAAAAGAGAACATTGAAGCTGTAATACATTTTGCTGGTTTAAAGGCTGTAGGTGAATCAGTTGAAAAGCCTTTACTATATTATAAAAACAATATAATTGGAACTATAAATTTATGTGAAATCATGGATAAGTATGGCATTAAGGATATAATTTTTAGCTCTTCTGCTACAGTGTATGGTGAACCTAAAACTGTACCTATAAAAGAAGATTTTCCGCTTTCTGTTAAAAACCCTTATGGAAGAACAAAGCTCATGATTGAGGATATATTTAGGGATTTAAATAATTCTTGTAATGATTGGAATGTTATATTGCTTAGATATTTTAATCCTATAGGCGCTCATGACAGCGGTAAAATAGGTGATAATCCAAAGGATATTCCTAATAATCTTGTTCCATATATTACTCAGGTAGCAATAGGAAAATTAGAGTGTTTATCTGTGTTTGGAGATGATTATGATACATTTGATGGTACAGGTGTGAGAGATTATATTCACGTTGTTGATTTGGCAATTGGCCATGTAAGAGCCCTTGAGAAGTTAAAAGATAAGGAAGGGGTTTTAGTTTATAATCTTGGCACAGGAAAAGGGTATAGTGTTTTAGATTTAATAAATGCATTTTCTAAAGTATGCAAAAAGTCTATAAATTATAAAATAGTTCCCAGAAGAAAAGGAGATGCAGCAGTATGTTATTCTGATCCTACTAAAGCAAATAGAGAACTTAAATGGGTATGTGAAAGAGATCTTATTAAAATGTGTGAAGATGCTTGGAGATGGCAGAGCAAAAACCCTAATGGATATGAATAATTTTCATAATATATATAAGAAATTTAAATAATCAATATAGTTTTTTAAATTATAGAATAATATAATAAAATAGTGATATAATAATTAATGATATCCAAGATTTAATTATAAATACTCAAATTCTTATATTTCATTAACTCAATTTAACCATATTGGAATGTAAATTATAGTAAAAATGAATATCATCATTAAGTTGTTAAATATATCCATATTGGAAATATATATATCCTAATTTCCTTAATATTTTTTAAAAAATTTATTTTATTAATCTTAATAGGAACTGTTGCTTACTGAAATTTTTCAGTTTTGCTTCAGTTCCTTATTTATTTACCATAAATATTTTACATAAAATTTAGTGTATATAAAATTTAAAAAAAACTAACAATCATTATTCAAAAAATAGTAAGAATTATTTTTAAATTTTAGGTTAATACTAATTTTATTGTAAGATATTTTATTTTTAAGGAGGTGAAATGATGAAGTTCTGTCTGCAGTTTAAATTGAAGAAAAATTACATATCTATTGAATACAGAAAACAATTTATTAGTTTTTTAAAAGCATCATTGACAAATTATAAAAATGGTAAATATTTTGATAAATATTACCATGAACATAATACTTCTTTGAAACCATTTTGTTTAGGAGTTATATTTCCACATGCAAAGTTTAATAAAGATATTATCGAGCTTGATGGAAATATAGTTAAATTATATTTTTCAACATATGATTATGAAGCTGGAATTAATTTTTATAATGCATTAAACAATATGAAAAATGTAGAGTGTCCACTTGGAAATTCAAACTCCATGACTTTAAGGTCTATCAATAAAATCTTAGAAAAAGATATAAATGTAAATCAAGTAAAAATTAAGTTTATATCACCATTATGTGTTAGAAAACACATAAAAGATGGAAATAAAGATCTATATTATTCTTTTCAGTCTAGCGAGTTTCAAAAAACTCTTAACGATATAATCAAACATCAAGTTAGGGTTGGAGGCCTTCTTAACGAAAAAATAGTTGATGGTTTTAATTTGGAGCCCTTAAACTCTAAAAAAACTGTTGTTAAACATTATAATCAAAAAATTGAATGTTCAATAGGAACTTTTATTATGAAAGGAAACCCTGAACTTTTAAAATTTATATATAAGGCTGGACTTGGAAGTCGTACAGGTGCTTCCTTTGGAATGTTTGAGATTATATAAACAAGGAAGGTGCTCGCTTTGATTGATTATAGATGTATTAATATTGAATTAAATGATTGGCTTTTTAACGCAGGTGTTGTGGGATTTTATAATATATTAAAAAGTTATTATGATGCTGATGATTTTAATAATTTTGTAAAAATAGAAAATGATTCTATAAAAGTTGATATAAAAGTTTTTCATAATTTTAGTGAAAAATATTTTGGGTATTTTATAAAAAATTATATTAAATTTACTCCTTTTGGCAAAATACTAAATTTTGAAAATCAGCTTTTGGTTTGGAAAGATAATATTTTATCATTTGGCGAAGATGATGTTAAAATTTTAAACAATATGACCAGTTATGCTAAAGAAAAATTATCCAGAAAGAGTTTTGAAAATGGATATGCTTTAATAAAAGATAGATCTTTTGATGTTTTATCGAAATTAAAAAAACTATACTTTATTAAGGTAAAGAAAAGCACAGACCTTAATATATTAACAGAATATTTAAATGAACAAATAGATTTAATGCTTGAGATAATTAATTATTTAAAAAAAGATAATGTTAAAAAGATATTATTATCTAAAGAATTCACCTATAGCTTTACTAGTGATTTCTTATCCAATGTGTCCATATGGGGAAGAAAAAATAATTCTAGAGATTCTTATGAAGTTTATGAAGAATATTTTGTGGACCCTTTAATTAGTTATTTTTTTTCTAAAAAGGATAAATTTAATTTGTATTGCATTACATGTGGAAATCCTATAGTAAATAAATTTCAGACTGATTTAACTTGGATAAAGGGTATTGGAGCTGATACATCAAAAAAATTATCTCATTATTATAAATTTAATTCTGATATAGCTCTGTGTCCAATTTGTAACTTAATTTATTCGTGTATCCCAGCAGGTTTTTTTGCTTTTAATGGAAAAGGATTTTTTATTAATATCAATTCTAATTTTAAGGAATTAACTACTATAAATAAACCTTTAATGAATTTTTTGAAAAATCAAGATAAAATAACAATACAAGAGGAGGAGATAAGAAACTATATTAGCCTTTGCGATGGGTTTCAAAATGATCAAAATTGTGAAGCTTTTAATGTTCAAATAATAAAATTTGATTCAAGCAATGAAAAAAGACCTTTTACCTTTAATTTATTAAATAAAAGAGTAGCGCATTTATTGTTAAGGTGTAAACCAAAATTGTATAGTCTCATAGGTTCTTACATTAAGATTGCTGATAAAGATCATTCATATTTATTTGAAGAGGTTTTAAAAAAGATTTTTCAACATCAAAATCTTTATGATTTAATTGGTTTTTGCATTAAAAATTTTATGCAAGGAAGGTCAAAATTAGTTAATGCAAGTTTAATTATGGATATTCAAAAAAGCATATTAATTTATAAATATGAGATGTTAGGGGTAGATATGCCATTGAAGGTGGATGTTTTTATAGAACATGGAATGCATTTAAAGGAATATTATGAAAGCATAAAAAAGGGAAACAAAATAGATTTTATTACATATAAATTAATAAATATTCTTAAAGCTAATAATCCAGCAAAGTTTATAGATGTTATAATAAATTCTTATATTTCCATTGAGAGAAATGTTCCAGAGGATTTTTTAGATGTTTTTAGTAATAATGATAATCTTAAATTGCTTGGCTTTGCCTTTACATTAGGATTACAACTTAAGAAAAATAAAAAAGATTGTGAAATAAGCTTAGGAGGAAGAAATTGAGATGAAAGGGTTAACATTATCAATGATTTTTGAAGCATTTAGTTTAAACTATGGGGAATCAATTGGCAATATTACAAGTTTAAAAAAAATAATAAGAGGAGATGGTGAAAGCTATACATATATTTCAAGGCAAGCTTTAAGATATAATATTATGAAACAAATGGGAGATGATTCAACAAAGCTTTCATTAGATGGAAGTGTAATTCAATTTGCACCTGATGCATCTATAAAGGATTATCTGGAAATAGATCTTTTTGGATATATGAAAACTAGCAAGGTAAAAGCTTTTACAAGGAGTGCGGTGGTTAGGCTATCTAATGGAGTTTCTTTGGAGAGCTATACTGGAGATTTGGATTTTTTAACTAACAAAGGTTTATTTGATCGATACAAAAGGCAAATTGACATGGAAAAATCAGGAGGCAATATTGCTCAAAATGAAATACATAAATCTTATTATTCATATACATTGACAGTGGACCTTGATAAAGTTGGTATAGATGTAAATGATAATATAGAAATTGAAATAGAAGAGAGGATTAGAAGGGTAATTAAATTGCTAGATACTATTAAATTTTTATATAGGGATATTAAAGGTAGGCGTGAAGATTTAAAACCTATTTTTGCAATTGGTGGGCTTTATGAAATAAAAAATCCTTTTTTTGAAAATAAATTAAAAGTAAAAAACAATAAAATTAATATTGAGATTATTAAGAACATAATTAATTTAGATGAGAATATTGAAAAAAATACATATGTAGGATTAATGCGTGGAATATTTGAAAATGACGATGAGATTGAAAGCAATTTAAATGTTTTAGAAATGAAAACATTTTTTGAGAATATAAAAAAAAATGTTGAGAAATTTTATAGATGTGAGGTAAATAAATGAAAGCCTTGAGGGTTGCATTATATCAAAATATGCCCAATTATAAAAAACCTACAAGCTTTCAGTTAAAGGAAAGTTACCCACTTCCTCCATATTCTACAATAATTGGATTAGTGCATAATCTTTGCGGATATAAAAGCTATATTCCGATGAAAGTCAGCATACAAGGAGAAAATGCTTCAAAGATAAATGATGTTTTTACTAGATATGAAGGATTTATTTCATATCAAGAAAAAAGGCATAATGTTAAAATTCCTTGTATTGAAGGAGATAATATAAGTTATATTGGCATGACAAGAGGTATTGGAGTGTGTGAACTTTTAATTGATGTAAATTTATTAATTCACATTGTACCTGAAGATGAGAATAAACTTGTTGAAATTTATAATGCATTTAAATTTCCAAAGGAATATATTTCAATAGGCAGATGGGAAGATATTGCTAGAATTGATAATGTTGAAATTGTGGAAATAAAACAAAAAGATATGGATAAAAATATAACGCTTTCACTTGATGCATATATCCCTATAGAAAGTTTTAATTACAATGTGAGTGGAACTGTTTATAATGTAAATAAATCATATAAGTTAAGTTATAATAAAAAATATAGAATATGGGAAAAAGTAAAGGTAGTTCATGCCAGTAAATCAATGGAATTGTTTAATGTAAGAAATAAAAATTCTTATTATATGAATAATAATTCTATATATTTTGATTCTAAAGGATCCTTAGTTTTTTTAGCTTAAGATTATGTATAATTTCCCCAAAGTGGAATGTAAATTAAATGTTTAAATTAATATTGCAATTTATCCAGCCTGGAATGTAAATATAATTTTTAGCACTAGATATTTTTTATTAATCTATCCATGGTGGAATGTAAATATGAGTATAAATATTTTATAGAACATAAATTTATCCATATTGGAAAAAAACCTAGAATTTAAATGTTTTAATTAGGGACAACCTTTCTATTTATTTTAGTATATAATAAATTATAAAATAAATTATTAAAAATGGTATTATATATTACAAAGTACTTGATTTTATATGGATAGATGTATTATAATATAGCATATAGAGATTGGATTTTGGAGGTGTAAATATGAATTGTCCTAGGTGTGGAAAACCTGTAACTGGTGATAACATAATATGTGATAGCTGCGGTTTGATTTTCAATAATTCAAGTTCATCAAATGCAAAAGAAAATTTTAACGAGAATATTAATAACAATGAAGAAAGAGGCAGTGAAAATAATCATAATTTTAATCGCAATTATTCAAATTATGCAGAACAAGTTACTTTTAAACAATTATTAAATGAAAATGGTATAACTGAAGAAGAAGTTGCAGCTTTTATTGGACAAAAGAATAAGGGATATTACTTAAATGCATTTAATAAAATTACCACTGGTAGAAGTTATCATATGGTTGACTATTTAAATAGCAGAGCGAGAAATTTTAGCTTAGGTAAAATTTTAAGTATATTTTGGATTTTATATAGAAAGATGTTTCAAGAGTTCATTATTGGGCTTGCTATTATAGTTGGTGCATCTATAATAGGAGGTATATTTGGAGGAATATTTTTAGTTGGTTGGGTTATTTCTTTTGCTGCAGGTCTTGTTCCTTGTGCTCTTTGGATATTAATTATGATTTATGGGGATCAAATATATAGAGACTTTGTAATTAAAAGAGTAAAGGAAATTAAGCAAATGTATGGTAATTCACCAAATTATTATGCTATTCTTGGAAGTTCAGGTGGAACTTTAATTTAATAAAAAGCTGATATTTAAGATTTAATCTTAAACTATCAGCTTTTTTTATATATCTATTACTTTAAAGAAGAATAATTTACTATTTCAACATCCTTTGACATAAAATCTGGTTTCTCTATAAGTTCACTGGAACACATCTCACCTGATAAATATTTCAAAGCTGAATCTGCAAACACTGTACAAACTACATCATTTGGATGTTTTTCGGCTATTTTTAGCGCAGCTAATAAATTAGCACCTGAAGATATACCAACAGATATACCAGAATTAGCAAGCTTTTTAGCCATACATACGCTTGCATCATCATTTACTAATATTATATCATCTAATTTATTTAATTCTACAAGGGCTGGTATAAAGTCATCTCCAATGCCTTGAATTTTATGAGGAGAGTAATTTTTACCTTCATTTGTCATTACAGGAGAGCATTCGGGCTCTACAGGGTAACATTTACAATTAATGTTGTTTTTAATAAAATAATTGCGAAAGCCCATTATGGTTCCACCTGTTCCAACTCCTGCAATAAAGTGATCAGGAGATTTTGATTTTTGCTTTAATTGAGATATTAATTCTGGGGCAGTTGTGTTTTCATGAGCTTCTATATTAAATTTATTTGAAAATTGATCTGGATAGTATACATTTGGTTCTTTATTCATTGTTTTAGCTATGTTTATTGCTCCTGAGAATCCTTCTTGTCTTGTTGTAAGGATTAATTCTCCACCCATCAATCTAATAGTCTTATACCTTTCTTCACTTAACCAATTTGGCATTATTATAGTTACATGATGACCAAGAAATCTGCCTAATGCAGTAAGTGCTATACCGGTATTGCCGCTTGTAACCTCTACAATCTTATCTCCAGGTTTTAATAAACTATTTTCATATGAACCTTTATAAATAAAATATGCCATTCTATCCTTTATCGATCCTGAAAAATTAAATGCTTCATATTTAGCATAGATTGTATATTCTTTGCCTTTATATTTACATTTAATATCTAAAAGTGGTGTATCAAAAAACATTGATTTTATTGACATTAGTTTATCGAGGTTACCTGTATTGTCTGCTAACATTGACATTAAAAAAAACACACCTTTCAAAATAATTAACAGTTAAAAAAACATAGAACATATTGTTTATGTCCACCTACAGTATAACAGAAACAACATTTAAAATAAATATATATTTAACGTTTACATTTCTCCAATATAGCACTTTGTGTCATTGGGAATTAATAATTCATCATTTTCATTATATCTATTAAAAATATTAATAAGTGAATTTACATATAATTCATAGGAAGTTTCATCTTTTTTAGGGGAATAGGAGGCAGAAAGGGATACACCAATAAAATCTTCTAAAGTGACATTCATGTTATTTTTAAATATTTTAAGATCATAATTGCCATTTTTAAAGAAATTTTCAAATGATATATTTTTTTCTTGGCTTCCTCCTGCAAATCCTTTAAAGTTTGGACAATACTTTTTATTTAAATCATAAAGATCTTGAACCATATAATTTTTTGTATCTTTTGTATTCCATATTAATATAATTTTACCATTTGGTTTTAGAATTCTTTTGCACTCTATTTTAAAATCGCCTGTTTTAAACCAGTGAAAGGATTGAGCACAAGTTATAAAATCCACACTATGTTCTTCTAGCGTTGTGCTTTCAGCTGAAGCTTTTAAGGAGGAAAAACCTTTATACTGTGCTAATTCTATTTCACATATTTTTCTCATATCATCATTTGGTTCTACGCAGATTACTTTGCTTTTTCTTTTTAAAAGCTCTTTGCTAAATATGCCAGTGCCGGAACCAATATCTGAAATGGTGCTATTTTCTGATAAACCTATTTTTTGATATAAATAATCAAAAAGCTCATTAGGGTATGAAGGTCTGTATTTTTCATATAATTCTGCTTTATCTGTAAATTTTTCTTCATTCATATATATACACCTCAATTTAACTTCATTGATTCAACAAGTACACAACCTTTAACCATATTTAATTTATTATCTTCTATGAATTTTAAAAGTTCATCATCATATGTACCAGGTTGCAGCCAAATGTTCTTTATAGAAATATCTAAACATTCTTTTAAGTAAAAATATCCTATTTTTGGATTTACAACAAAAACTACTGTATCAGGCTTATCAGGAAGTTCTAATAAGGATTTATACATTTTATCTCCATCTATTTCTGAATAAATTTTTGTTACTCCAGCTACCTTCTCATTAATTTCTTTCAAACGATGATATATTTTATATCCGTATTTGTCCTTATTAGGAGTTACGCCAATGACAGCCCAAGTTTTTGTTTCTTTAAAAATATCTTTTGCACTCATTCATAAAATTCTCCTTTTGTTTTTTAAAAATTTCTTTAATTGCTTACTGTTTCATAAGGCCAGTCATTTAATCCACCAAAATCATAAACATTTGTATAACCTAAGTCTATAAGTTCTCTAGAAGATTTTTCACTTCTTCTACCGCTGCGGCAATATACTAAAATTAAAGCATCTTTATCTGGTAGTTCACTTGTAGCCTTTGCAACTATTTCAGTGTCTGGTATTAATATTGCACCATCTATTCTCTTTTCTTTGTATTCTTCTTCTGTTCTAACATCTAATAAAATATAATTATTGCCACTTTTCATCATATCTTCTGCTTCTTTTGGCGTGATTTTTCTATATTGAGAAATTAATGAATTTTCTTTTTTTTCTGTAGAACTTATATCTGAAGAAGATGTATTTTGAACACTTTCTATGTTTTTTGAAGTCGTGTTATTATTAGCATTTGAATTGCTACAGCTTTGAGAGAATAAGAGAGTGGATATGATAATAATAGGTAAAATATTTTTTTTCATATTAACCTCCTTATATAAAAAGAAGTTAAACTAAGCAGTTTAACTTCTTTTTGTTATGGTCCACTAGGGACTCGAACCCTAGGCCACATGATTAAGAGTCACGTGCTCTACCAACTGAGCTAGTGGACCTTAAAACCACAATATCTATTATATCATAATTATATAATCTTACAAGATTTTTTTTAAAAAAAATTAATAATGACTAATTTATTTTAATTTAAAAATAATTCATAAAACTATTGTATAATTGAAGTATTAATATTAAAAGGTAGAGAAGCATATGTATATAGAAGATATAATTCAAAAATCTAGTAATTTTACTAAAGAATCAGAATTTAATTATGTTTCTGAAAATTTAGCTTTATCAGAAAATTTAAAAAACTTAAAAATTTTCGAAGAACCAATTTTTGCCTTTGGGGAAGCTCGTGATGATTATTTTCTTAAACTTAAAAATGAAACTGTTATTGGTGATCACTTTATGCTTCCAAATGAATGGTTAAATGGAGCTAATACAGTTATTTCTTATTTTTTACCATTTACTGAGGAGATTATATTAGGAAATAAGCAAAATATGTCTTGGCCGTCGAATGAATGGCTTCATGGTCGTATTGAAGGACAAGAATTTATAAAAAAATTTTCTGTGTTTTTAAAAAAAGAAATATCTGATTTAGGTTACAACTGTATCATACCTTCTATGGATAAGCGATTTTTTAGTGCGCTTAGTAAAGAAAGTGACGTTTTTAAAGAGCCTCTGAATTTTACAAGCAATTGGTCTGAAAGGCATGTGGCTTTTGTGTGTGGTCTTGGAACATTTGGATTATCAAAAGGTATAATAACTAAAAAGGGCATGGCAGGAAGGCTTGGAAGCGTAGTAACTGATCTTAAATTACATGTTACTAAAAGAGAATATGATGATATATATGAATTTTGTATAATGTGTGGTAAATGTGTAATAAATTGCCCAGCTAAAGCAATTTCAAAGGAAAATGGAAAAAATCATATGCTTTGTTCTAATTTTTTAGATAAAGTTTTTGAAAAACATAGACCTAGATATGGATGTGGTAAATGCCAAGTAAATGTACCTTGTGAAAGCAAAATACCTATTTGTAAAAATATATAAAGTTTATTCATTATGAGGTGAATTTTTATATGGAAAATAAATATGACTTTCATGAAGATCTTAAAGATATAAAAAAAGTTAATTTTAAAGATATGAAATTAACACCTTTTAAATTAAAATTAATCAATCTTGTAGGAAAAGCAACTTGTACTGTTGTTAAGATAGATCCTAGGCTTAAAGTAACAAAAATCATTGTGCCAGGATATAAAAAAACCAATTTAAAAGTTAGTGTTTATGAACCTATTAACATAGATAAAAATGCTCCTTGTATTATATATTATCATGGTGGAGCATTTATGGCGGAAGGATATAGTTATATGCATAAAATTGCATCTTATTATTCTCTTTATGCTAAATGTAAGCTGTTTTTTATTAATTATAGACTTGCTCCTAAATACCCATTTCCTATTGGTGTTGAAGATTGTTATAGCAGTCTAACTTGGATTTACGACAATGCGGATAAACTTGAAATTAATAAAGATAAAATTGCTGTTTGTGGAGATAGTGCAGGTGGAACCCTTGCTGCAGCAATAACTCATATGTCAAGGGACAGAAATGGGCCTAAAATTTGCTTTCAAATGCTTGTATATCCTGCCACAGATATATCTCAAAATACGCAATCTATAAGAGATTTTACAGATTCTCCTGGGTGGAATTCAAATTTAAATAAACAAATGTGGGAAAAATATTTAAAGGATGGGGATAAGGGAATGCTGGGATATGCTTCCCCTATGAATATGGAAAATTTTAAAAATTTGCCAGATGCATACATAGAAGTTGAGGAGTTTGATTGCTTAAGAGATGAGGGAATCGAATATGGAGAAAAGCTTAAGAAATATGGAAATAAAGTTGAATTAAATTATGTTAAGGGTACATTTCACGGCTTCGATGGAATGGCTGTAAATCGCAATATAGTTAAAGAAACTATAAAAAAAAGAATAGACGCTTTAAAAAGGGCATTTTATGGAAAAGATTAGCAAATGCGTTTAAACAATTAAGTCGCCTTTTGACTTTAAAATTTAAATTGTTTGTGGTAAAAAATTCTTTTTTTTGCATTTATAATTATTTATAATGTTCTTAAAATATTAGATTTTTTTGAGGTGTCTATATGATTGAAGATTATGATAAAGAATTTGTTTTAAACTGTGCACCGGTTTTTACATTAAATGAAATACTTCCTTTGAAGAAAGCTTCAGATCTAAAAAAAATGTGCATGTTTAGTAACATTTCTGGACTGGAAAAAATGTCAAAGAATGAGCTTATCCCATTAGCATATAAAGTCGGTACTAATGAAAATGAGTTTAAAAATATTCTCTATGGAATGGAAGAAAATATGTGGGAATTTTTAAAAACATTGATTAAGGACAAATATATTGAATATAATGATCCTTTCCCAGATGATTTTTATAATATGAAGTTCTTTGGAATTGTTCAAATTTTTCACTTTAAAAATAAACAATTTTTAGTTGTGCCTGAAGAAATTAGAAATATGTATAACAATATTGTTACAGAAGAGTTTGAAAGATATAAACATCATTTTAAAAACATAGAAAATTATGCCATTGCATCTGCAAATTTTTATAAAATAATTTCATTTAAATGTTTAACAAACATATATAATGAACAAAATGAAGATAAAACCAGTGAGAATGATATGTTTAGTTGTTTAATAAAACATTTCTTTGTTGGAAAGGGATATTTTATTACACCAACTCATATTGTAAGTGAAGAATATGAAGGCGTTGAAGCAGATGAACTTGAAAAATTTGAAAATGAGACTAGAAATATGCCTAGATATGTTCCTGATAAAAATGAATTTTTAAAATATAAAAATGAAAGTTATTATGAGAATATTCCTCAAATACAAGCATTTAGAGATTATTTAAAAAGCATATGTGATGATGAAGCAAATGTAAATGGCTTTGTAGATGAAGTACTTTACATCATAAGAAATGAAGATGACACCAAGAATATATTTGATATTCTTGAAGTATATGATATAAAAATAAATTACAATCAAGTAGATGAATTTGGTAAATTTATTTTAGATATAATGAAAAATACAAGATTTTGGACAAAAAAGGGATATACTCTTAATGAACTTTCTTACCTTAAAAGAACAAAATCAAATTTTAAGGTTTTAAGAGGAAATAATAAAGAAAAAAGGACAGCAAAGAGGAAAAAAAAAGATTTTCCATTATAGTTTAAAAGATGGTGCAGTAATATTTTTTACTGCCCTTATTTATAGGAGGCGATTTTTATAAAAAACATTCTCGTTCTTGGTGGAACTGGGCTTGTAGGAAGAGCTATTGTAAGTGAATTAAATAAAAACTTTGATTTTAAAGTTTTTTATACTTTTAATAAACAAGATATTTTAAATGGAGAAAATGCCATTAAGTTAAATGTAGATAGTGCAGAAGATTTTTTTAAAAGTTTAAATAATATTAACCCTGAAATTATTATATCCTGTTTGCGAGGTGATTTTAAAGATCAGCTAGTTTTTCATGAAAAAATTGCAAATTTTTTAAGAAAAACAGGTGGAAAGCTTTACTACTTCTCAACTGCTAATGTTTTTGATGGCGATTTATCCAAACCTCATTATGAGGAAGATAGGGTAAATTCCTGTTCAGATTATGGAAAATTTAAAATAAATTGTGAGGAAATTATTTTAAACAAGTTAAAGAAAGATGCTTGTATTTTAAGATTACCTCAAGTGTGGGGAATGTCTTCAAGGAGAATGAATGAATTAAAAGAGGATTTGCTTTATAAAAGACCTATAAAAGTATTTCCTGATTTATATATTGATGCTATAACTGACGAAATTATTGCTCTTAGGACTTTGCATATAATAAACCATGGTTTAAATGGTATTTTTCATATTTCCACTTTAGATATTATATCCTATGAGATTTTTTATAAAAAGATGGTGGAGAACTTAGGATATGAAAATACTCGTTTTGATAAGGATTTTAGCGAAAGTGGATATTTTGCAATTTTATCTTTAAGAAATGATGAATTTCCTTGTGAATTTATGGTAAATAATATAGATGTAATTAGCTATTTAACCAGGGAGTAAATTTTAAAATACAGTGGGAGGTTGATTATAAAATGATAAACGGAAACGCAAGAAATGATGGTGTGTTTTTTGGAAGTGATAATTATTCAGTGCATTTTTCTATGGAAAAGGATTTAAGCTATAAAGTACATGTTTTGAAGAATATATCTAAAAAGGTTAAGACTATAGGGGTTTTTAAAAGTTTTTTATATAAAATACCCTTTATTAGAGGTGTTGTAGTTCAATTTGAGCAAAATAAAGCATATTCTATAATGTTTTTAGCTATATTTATTTTAGACATAATAAATATATTTGGAAAAGAGGAGAGCTTTGAAAATAATGACACATTATTCTATGGGATTTTAATTATTTTAGTTCCTATGATTTTATATTCTCTCATATATTTATTTAAAAAGGTTTTGTTTAAGTTAAAGAACACATTGCAGTTTCATGGAGCTGAACACAAAGTTATAAATGCTTATAAAAAACACAGAAATCTTAACTTTGAAGATGTTAAAAATGCTTCTAGAATATCTAGATGGTGTGGCACTGAGCTTTCAGTTTTTTTTATAATTTTTTTTGCTGCATTTTCATTGTTTTTAAAATACGATAGCATTAAATTTTTAATTTCATTTTCATTTGCTTATGAAATCTTTAATTTAAAAAATGGAGAAAAATTGCCGATTTTAAGCATTTTATTTAAATTTGGATATTATTGTCAAGAAAAATTATTTACCAAAGAACCTACTGATGAGCAATTAAAAGCTTCAATAGATGCTTTTAAAATGCTATTAGAAGCTGAGAGAAAAGATAAAATAGCATAAATTAAAGGCGCAAAATTTAAAGCTTTTGCGCCTTTAATTTAAATTTTTTCTGCAAATTTAAGATGAAGTCTATTTTCATTTAAAATGTTTCTATTTCTAAGCACTTGATCTAGTGCATAAAGGCAAGAAAATACTTTATCTTTTCTACAATTTTCACCCATATGTCCAATGCGAATTAATTTGTCCTTATATATTCCAAAGGAACCTGCAATCATAACATTGTGTTTTTTTAACATTTCATCATATATTTCTTTAAATGAGATACCATCTGGTACATTAATTGCTGTAAGAGTGTTTGAAAAACCATTTTCACAGTAAAGAGATAATCCACAGGATTCTACTGAGTATCTAACCGCTTCTGCTATAACCCTATGCCTTTCTACATATGATTTTTCTTTAAGCAGCCTATTTACAGCTTCATCTAATGCATAGATTAAGCTAATAGGCATTGTGTAAGGGAACCATTTTTTATCATACCAACCTTGAAATGCAGCAAGATTGCAATAAAAACTTGGTACAGGAGTCTTTCTGTTTAAAATTATTTTATATGCATCGTCGCTTATGCTTAAGAAAGTAAGGCCAATTGGAGCGGATAGGCATTTTTGAGATGCGCATAAAGCAATATCTATATTATATTCATCAACTTGTATTTCTTCTCCACCTGTTGCAGAAACAGTATCTACAACAGTTAAGATACCATATTTTTTCAATAGAGGGCATATTTTTTTTATATCATTTGTAATGCCAGAAGGAGTTTCGCAGTGGACTATAGTTGCAAACTTAAAAGATGAATCTTTTTTTAAAAAATCCTTTAAAGCCTCTACATCTATAGCTTTATTATAATCGCAGGTGAATAAAACAGCTTCTCCACCATACATTTCTATAAAATCTTTAAATCCATTTCCAAATATGCCATTGTCTAAGCAAAGAATTCTATCGCCTTTTTCAATAAGCGAAGCACAAGCGGCTTCAAGACCTAAAATGCCTTCACCACATAGTATTAATATTTCATTTACAGTATTAAATATTTTAGATAGTTTTCTTGTTGTGTTAAAATAAAAATCGTAAAAATCTTCATCAATATCTGGGTTTAATAAATCTTTTGCCATGGCATATCTTACATCTTCATGTATGTAAGTTGGGCCTGGAGTCATAGTGAGTATAGACATAATTTTTGTGCCTCCTACATTTGTAATACAATTAATATATAACAAATTTATTGTCATGGCAAATTTTTTTCTTGCAAACTGTTTTATATGATTATAACAAAACTCATATTAATAGCGCTTAAACTTATTTCCTCATTATAAGTTTAAGCGCTATAATTAAAACAATTCAAAATTTTATATTTTATTAAAGATATCTTTTAATCCTAATTTTTCAATTCTTAATCCAATTTCATCATTATTCCTTGAATATAAACCTAATTCCTTCATCCTTTTGAAATATTCAGCTCCTGAAAATGTGTATCTTTTAATTCTGCTATTTGCAAAATTATCTATATTGTTTGAATAGGAAATAAAATCTCCCAATAATGAGTTATTTGGAATTTTAAAAAGTTCCTTATTAGCTAAAAACCTTACAGCATTGTATGATGCAAGAACTCCAGAGATCATACATTCTCCCATCCCTAACAAACTGCAACATTTTAGATTGAAATTTATCTAGAGTTTTTTTTTATCTTCGAAAAAGTAATCTATTTTAAGTATTTCATTTTCGTAATCCCATGTGATTCTTTTGATTATTTGCTTTATTAATGTTCTTCTTAAATCAATTGTTATATCATCGCTGTCTATAAGGTTATTAAAATTTTTAATGCTTTGAGTTAAAACTTCTCTATTTAACTCAATTGTTGAATTTTCATTTTGTAATTCTTCTAATTCTAATAATTCTTGTTTTAAATCTTTAGTATCTATTTTTATTATATTCATTTGTGTAATGACATCATCTATAAGACTATCATCAACTAAAGATAATCTGGATATTAGTTTATTTAGCGCATTTTCTTTAGATGAAATATTTTTTTTCAATTCAGTGATTCTTTTATTATTATTTTCAATATTCTGTTTTATCTCATGTTCATAATTTTTTAGTTCTTCTAAAATGGTTTCTTTATTCAAACTTTTAATTCTGTCAATTATTATTTTTTCAGTCTTTGGACCATTAAGATTTTTACATTTGCATCTTGATCCACTTGATGCAATTTTTAATGCACAAATATAATAAAAATTATTTTTGTTTTCACCACCTCCATGTGCAACACGCATTCCATAGTTACATTTGCATTTTAAAACACCTGTTAACAATGCTCTATGAGTTTTTTCTAAATTTGGTGCTTTTGAAATATTGAAATCTAATAATCTTTGAACTTCTAGCCAAAGATTTGGGTCTATAAAACCTTCATGTTTTCCTACAGAAATAATTTTTTCGGAATCTTGTGAATATAATAATAATCCGTGTGTTTCATCAGGGATTTTAAAAACTTTATACCCATTTTTACTTAAATATTCATATACTTCTGTATTTGCTTCAACACCGTAAACAGAACGTAATATATCGCTTAAGGTGCTTGTTTCCAGTAAGCCACCTTGTTTTCCTTTCCATTCGTTCTGCATAGAGTATTTTTGTAATTGCCTTAAACTTCTCAATTCAAGATATTTATTGATAATTTTCATTACAAATTCTTGTTCTTGTTTATTTCCTGTAAGCATACTATATCTTCTTTGTCTTCCGTTTTCATCAACATATGTTTTTCTTATACTATCAAAACCAATCGGAGGTCTACCCCCAAGCCATTGTCCCGACTTAGCAAGCTCATACATATTATCTCTAACACGTTCTGCAATAGTTTCTCGCTCTAATTGTGAAAATACTGATGATATGTACAACATAGATTTGCCAATTGGTGTAGAGGTATCAAAATTTTCAGATATACTTATAAATGAAACATTTTGCTTTTCTAATATTTCATAAGTAGTTGAGAAGTCAGAAACACTTCTACTAATACGATCTAGTTTGTAACAAATTAGTATATCTACTTTTTTGCTTTTAATATCTTTCATTAAATTTTGAAATTGAGGTCTTGCAGTATTTTTACCAGAAAAACCTTCATCTTCATAGATCATTATATTTGTTTTTTTGCTTGCATAATTTCTATAAATATATTGTTTACACAATTCTACTTGATTTTCGATGCTGTCCCCTTTGCCTGTGAATCGACTTTTTCTAGAATAAATAGCTACATTTAAAGTATCATCCATAATGTACTCCCCCAAAAACATAAAACTAAATATATATCTATATCTATAATAATAGTTAATATTAACTTCTACAATATACAAATTGTACAAATTATTATAATAAATACTTTTTTTTACAAAATAAACAACTAACGATTGTTAATATTAAGAAATAAAAATAATTTAACAATATTTCCAAAATTTGTTTACTATAATTCAAAATTATGCTAATATTTTTTTTATATTTAGATCTAAATATTAATGTAAGTACTTATATTTTTAATAGTGCAGAAGCCAATACCAATACCAATGCCTTTTTGTGCTAGTGTTAGAGTTAGAGCTAAAGCAATATTTATCTAAAAATATCATTAGGTGATTTTTTAGAGTAATTTTAAATACAAGAATATCGTTAAATATTTTAAAAAGAATATCATTGAAGATTAAGAATGCTTATATAGAAGGAGAGTTTATATGAATTATAGAATTTACATATCTGTTAGAGACAAAAGAAACTTAGTAAAAGCTAATGAAATCATACATAACATGATATGCAAAGCTACAAAAACATATGACGATACAGCGGGTTTATCCGAAGAAGAATACAAAATGTTATTGAGTAATTCAAATTATATTAATTCAGAAATTTTAAAACTGAAACCAAATTGGATCAATTAATATTTACTATTCATGAATAATTAAGAGCTAGCGTGTAATACCAGTGCCGAAAAAATTATTGTTTTTTTGGCATTGGTATTTTTTGTTCATTGAAAATTAAATATAAAAAATTATGGCTAAATAATATTAATATTTATTATTGCGAAAAATTCAAAATTTAATTATGAAGAATTCAGAACATAGATATAATAGATATATTAAAAAGGATTATATAAGCCATAAACAAAAATGTTTATGGGCTAATTTCACTTTTGTAAATTGTATTAATTTGATAAATATATATAAAATTATATTTTTTGTTATAAATTGATGATAAATTAACGCTAATATTGTATAATATTTTTATTTTACAATATTAGGGGTGGAATTATGAATAAAGTTATTAAAATTTTCTTATGGATTTTTGTAGCAGTATTGGCACTTTTCTTTTTTGTATATGTGGTCTCAGGTTCTGTTGTTTCTTTTGTTATAATTGCTGCGATAATTGCCTCAATCATTTATATGATTTAAAAAAAACCAATAATATATAAAAAATGGTGGACATGGGTTAGTATTATTGTTATGCTATTTGTTTCGATATTAACATCTAATACAGATACAAGTAGTAGTCTGCAAGCAAATAATAATAATACTACACAGCAGCAAATAATTAATGTTACACAACCAAAAAACTCTACTATTAAAGTTGCTTCTAAGAGTATCAAACAAGTAAATACAACTGAAAGTATATTTGCAGATGAGAATACAACTTTGAAGTCTATAAATACTACAAATAAGCCTATAAATACTAGTAACACTAGTAACACTACAAATAAGCCTATAAATACTAGTAATACTACAAATAAATCTATAAACACAACAAGTGTAAACACTAATACCACAAATAAGTCTATAAACACTACTAAGAAACAAATAAACACAACTTCAAAGACTCAAAACACAACAACAAAAACAGAAAATACAACTGTTAAAAAGCAGAATACAACAAATAAAACTACTAATACTACTCAAGTTGTAAATGATAAAATTGTATTCTGGACTTCAAATGGAAATCAATATCATACAACAAAAGAATGTCCGACATTATCTAGAAGTAAAAATATATTAAGTGGATCATTGAGTAGTTGTCCTAAAAACGAACAATGCCCAACATGTGCAGGAATTATTAGCAATAATGTTGCAGAAGCTAAAAATACAACTGTGCAACAAATAAACACTACAAACAAAACAACTAATACAACTGCAAAACCTGTTCAACAAAATACAACTCAAATAAAAGAACAACAGACTACCCAAGCTCCAATTCCAGCTTCAAACGTAAATGATCCTATTGTGTACTGGCTTGGTAGTAGCAAAGTTTATCATACTAATAGAAATTGCCAATATATTAGAGGTAAAGCTGTGAATAGTGGAACTTTAAATCAGTGTCCATTAAGTAATAAATGTTCAAAATGTCCTTAAAAGAATATAAAAAACGAGCCATAAGTATTGACTATGGCTCATTTTATTTAAAGTTCTTAATTTTAATAATATCTGCATAATTTTTAGCTGAAATTTGTTCAACGAGATGAAAATCTTCACATAAACTATCAATTTTAGATTCAACATTGTTTAAGTTATATTTTACATTTTTAATTTCATCAGATATTGAACTAAACTTTTGACCTGAATATTTAGTTAACTCAATAATTTCATTTGAAATGTCTTTTGCAATATTATCATATTTTTTATGTAATTCATTTTGATCATTTTTTATAAGATAAATTTCAGATTCAAGTTTATCAAACCTTTTATTTGTTTCGGATTGCATTTGTTCAAGCATTTGGATTATTTTATCTTCATTACTCATTTTTATAAGCCTCCTTATTTAATGGTTCTTCTTCATCGGATAAACCAAGCAAAAAGTTTGCTGATATATTGTAATATTTACAAAGTTTAATAATTATATCAGCAGTAGGTTGTCTATCACCATTTTCATAACGGTAATATCCCATAATAGATAAACTTAATGCATTAGCAATATCTTTTTTTAATTTATTACGTGATGTTTGTAAATATACTAACCTTTCATTTAAGGTTGCCATAAAAAAACCTCCAAAAAATAAAATTTACTATAAAAGTCATTGACTTAACCGTTCGGATATGTTAATATAAATTTATAATACTTAACCGTTTGGTTAAGTTGTTGTATGATAGAAAGGAAGGTTATTATATACAAGTAAATTTAAAACAAATAAGAGAAAACAAAAATTTTAAACAAAGTGAAATCGCAAAAATGGCAGGAATATCTTTTGTGTCATACAACAGATATGAAACATGCAAGCGCAAGCCTGATGTTTACACAGCTCAAAAGATAGCTAAATGTTTAGGGAAAACAGTAGAGGAGCTTTTTCCTCTTAATACATAGTTCATTGAAAATTAAATAACTAATCAATTAATAGTTAAAGTGTTTGATGATTTTTAACTCTATTTCTACGAATGATATTTAGCTTTTCCTCAGTACTTTTTAAGTTTTCAACATTATTATTTTTCACATCATGATAAATGATAAGGAAAATTTGATCAATTATGTTATCAATAATATTTTTTGTTTCTTTTGAACAGCTTTGATAAACAGATTTCAGGTTATCAATGTCACCTTGAACCCATTTACTTGGATTTATTGGGCTTATATTGATGAATTTTAAATCCTCTAATCTTTTATCTACAATAAGGATTCTTTCAGCAAATTGTTTAAACCATAATAAATCTGATTTATCCTTTTCAAAACTATAGTTGCATAATGGACAACTAGTTAAAATGCTATCTTCTTCAGTAAAATCAAATGTGAAATTTTTATTGCAGAACTTACATTTAAATTCAGCATACATAAGATTCACCCCTCAATGTTGTATAAATTGATTAATTTTTAAATTGTTTAATTAACTGGTTTAACAATTGTAACTGTTCTTCAGAAAGATCTTGAATAGATTCTAGAAATTCAAGCTGTTGTTTTGTATACATAGGTTTAACATCTATTTCACTAAGAAATGTTATTAGATCAATTTTAAAAGCTAAACAAATATCTGACAGTTTTTCAACACTAATGTTAACTTGATCTTTCTCAATATAACTCATGTGTGATGGAGCTATACCAGATCTACTTGCCAATTCTCTTGATGACATATTTGATGATTCTCTTAATTGCTTGATTTTTTCTCCAATTGTCATTGACTATGCTCCTTACTGTTTATTCTTTAGCTTTTTAAGAAGAGCTGTTATTAAAGCAAGTTCATCATTGTTTAAGTTTTTCGCTTCATTAATCAATAATTGTAATTCTTTTGTGTATTGTAATTGAGAATTAAAATTAAAAAATTCCGATAATGAAAGTTTATATATTTCACATAGGTTAATAAGTAAGGATAAAGATGGTAATTCTCTATTTGTTTCAATTTTAGCTAAATGTTCTCTACCTATTGATAATGAGTTAGCAAATTGTTGTTGAGTAAGGTCATTTAATTTTCTTATTTCTTTTACTCTATCACCAATGTTCATATATAGCTCCTTATTTAGCAAAATTTTATTTCTAAGAACAATAATTTCATTTTGAAGAGTTGTCATCATTTGAAAAAGCTTCAATGAATTCATTCAATAATTTAAGTTGTTTTTCATTAAGTTTAGATGCCCTGATTAATAGTTGTCTCATATCAGGTGAAATATCATCATTAACTTCACCTATTAGCATTGAAACTGTAGTTTGATAAACTTTTGATATTTTAAGTAAAATTTCGATTGTCGGTGTTTTTTTACCATTTTCAATCTCTTCAAGATAACCAGATGAAACACCACATAAATCAGCTAATTTGCGACGAGAATAACCATGTTCTTGTCTTATAGATTTTAAATTTTCACCAATATTTATTTTTATCACCTCGTCATTTATGACTGTTATATGCTACAGCTTAAAAATTATTTTATCAAATAAATTCTTTAAATACAAGGAAAACATAGCAAATGAAAGCATTTGAAAGAAAAACATAAAAAAACTAACTCTAACTACCATCTATAGCATATTTTTTATTTGCATTATTACATGCTATAGCTTATAATATTATCAAAAGGAGGAGTTAAATGGATTTACAAAGCTTCAGTGAATCAAAAAATTGCAGTTTACCTGAATTGTCAAATAAGTCAAAAATTTCATTGGTTTATCTCTATGAACTTAATCGTGGTGCAAAGAAAAATCCATCACTGAAAGTTACAAAAGCAATTGCGCAAGCTTTAAAAGCAAGCATTGAAGAAATAGATGAAGTTTTATTATCTTGTTGCAGTTGAGGTAAAATATGAAAATTCAACATTTAAAAATTTAAATAAAAGGAAGTAAATATAAATGCTATTTATGTTTGGCGGATTCATATTTTTCTTATTAATTATACTTATAGCAACTATAATATACATTCCTATAAATCTAATTTGTATAAAATTCAAAAAATGCGACTTAGCAGATTACTACATATCAAATATCATATAATTTTTGTAACACATTTACATGTAAAATCATATATTAACAACAGTAACATTTTTTTATAAGGAGTAGTTATGAACTATGACAATATAAAAATAATACACAATTACCCAATATCAAAAGATGAAACAGATAGGCATATAGCAAGAGTAATTATAGAAGGAGTGCTATTACCAAAGCAAGCAAAAAAATATGGTACTAGAAAAGCAGAGGCATTTAAAATAACACAAGATATCGCATGTGAATTACTAGAGAACGGTTACTAAAATAATACAAAAATGCCAAAGCAATTCTAAAAATGATTAACAGTATTCAAGTTAAAATGATAAACTAAAGACTTAATTTTTAAAATTATATCATCTAAATTTGTAGCAAAGTTTTTTTAAATGCTACAAATAAAATAAAATAGGAGGAAAAATTGAAAATAGAGACTGCTATAAAGAAAGCTAGAGAGAGGGAAGGACTTACACAATCACAGGTAGGGAAGATATTAAACTACAGTAGACAGCAGGTCTCTGGAATGGAAAATAGTAATAAAAACAAAAGAAAACTTGGAATAGAAGATTTTGAGAAATATTTAAAAAATCTAGATGATCCAGTTTTATACCTACAAGCTATAAATTATATTACAGATAAAACATATGGATTAGAAGAAATAAAAGAAGATGAAGATCATCCAGCGGCGCAGTATTTTAAATTCAATGTAGCTGTGCAAGAAATAATACAGTTAATAAATAGTTATCCACTTGTGGATAAAAATGTGGATAAAAATAATGTTACAGAAGTGCTTGAAGGTTTGGTCAACCTAACGAATGCTGCAATGCGGTTTGCAGCTGTGGTAAGCAGATTCTATAACATCAAAATACCAAAAATTAAATCTAGTAAAAATAAATTATAATAGTCATTTTTATTTTATCAAAATTCAGATTCAAAAGGAAGGTGTTAAATGGCAGCTTTATATAATATAGCTGATTGTTTGAAAAATCTTCAAGAATTAATTGGAAATGAAGATGTTCCACAAGAAATGTTAGAGGCATCTTTAGACGAACTTAAGGGAGATTTTAAAGATAAAAGCGAAGCTATAGTAATGTTTATGAAAAATATAAAAGCTGATATTTCTACTATAAAAGCTGAAGAGGAAAGGTTAAAAAGGCGAAGAGTAAGTTGTGAGAAAGCTTATGAAAATTTAATGAATTACTTACTAATGCAAATGCAGAAAGTAAACATAGATAGTATAAAAACTGCTAGATTTTCAATCTCTGCTCGGAATACTCAAAGTGTTTTTATAAGAAATATTGAAGAAATTCCACAAGAATACTTAGTACTCCAAGATCCGAAAGTTTCTAAAGAAATGATAAAAGATGCTTTTAAGAATGGGATCTATGTATCTGGAGCAGAGATAGTAAATACAAAAAAAATATATATTTTATAAAAGGAGCTTAAAAATGAAATCAACTGGAATAGTAAGAAAGCTCGATGTTTTGGGGCGTATGGTACTTCCTAAATCCCTTAGAGAAACATTGAATTTAGATTTTAAAGACCCATTAGAAATTTATGTAGATGGGGATCAAATAATTCTCAAAAAATATGAACCTGCATGCGTTTTTTGTGGTGATGCAAGAAATGTTGAAAACTTTAAAGGCAAAAACATTTGTGAAAATTGTCTAATTGAAATGAAAGGGAAAAATTGAAGATATGATTGAAAGTAGCCTCCCAAGAGTATTAGACGAGTTTCTAAATTATATTTTTACTGTTAAGAAAAGATCTGAAAATACTATTAATGCATATAAGGTTGATTTGTCAATTTTTTTCAAATATTTAAAATTGAGGGTTTATTCAACTACTCATAAAGGACTTGATGATATTGATATAAGTGACATTAATATAAATTTTATTAAAAGAATAAAAGAATCTGATTTAAATGAATTTATTGATTTTTTAACTTTAAAAAGAAGTAATGGTATTGATTCAAAAGCAAGAAAAATTTCTTCTATTAAATCTTTTTATAGGTACCTTTGTGAAACTGGTCAAATTGAAAAGAATATCGTTGCAAAATTCGAAGTACAAAGAATTGAAAAAAGAACACCATTATATCTTTCATTGAAAGAAAGTGAAGTACTTTTAAAATCTGTTACTTCTGATGAAATATTTTATAAAAGAGATCGTTGTATCTTAACATTTTTTTTGCATTTAGGAATTAGACTAAGTGAACTTTGTGGGATAAATATTTCTGATATAAATTATAATATTGCCATAAAAACCATAACAATAGAAGTTTTAGGTAAAGGAAATAAAAAAAGAGTAATTCCTTTAAATAACACATGTATTGAAATATTAGTTGAATATTTGAATTATAGAAAATCTTTAAGTCATTTTATAGAAGAAAATTCTCTAGATGCATTATTTATAAGTAGTAAAAATTGTCGTATAAATAAAAGAAGTGTTGAGAGAATAGTGAAAAAATATTTGCAAAAAGCTGACTTAGATTATAAAAGAATTAATCCATGCAAATTAAGACACACAGCAGCAACGTTGATGTACAACCATGGTAATAAAGATATATTTGCACTCCAAGAGATACTAGGCCATGTAAGTTCCGAAACTACGAAAATCTATACTCATGCAAATATAAATACTAAAGAAATGATAGATTTAAATCCTTTAAATAAAAAAAAGAGAATGAACAGTAAAATAGTAAAAATGGTTAGATAATTTAATAGTTATTAGAGAACGATAAACCTCGTTCTCCTCTTAACTGAATCTCTTAATCTTGCGCTAAAACTATTCATAAACATTATTTGTTAATTTCGGGATTGTTTGGATTATCACTACGACATAGTAAATAATCGGCACTTACATGAAAGTAATCACAAAGTTTAATGAAGTTACTTATAGTTGGTTCCCTTTTGTTGTATTCGTAATATTGGTATAAACTTTCTGATATTCCTACACTTTCAGCTATTTGTTTTTGAGAAACTTTATTTTTTAATCTTAATTCTTTTAATCTTGTGGAAAATTGTAACATAAAATCACCTAAAAAATAAAAAATATATTGACAACCAACAATAAAGGGTGATACAATAATATTGTAGCACAAACAATAAAGGGTGTTAAATAAAAAGGAGAGGATGATAATATCAAAAAATAATTTAAAAAAATATAGGTTGATTAGAGAAATAAGCCAATCAAAATTGGCTAAAAAAGTTGGCATAAGCACTACTCATTATCAAAATATTGAGTATGGAGTTCAAAAACCTAATGTTGAACTTGCAATATTTTTAGCAGAAGCATTGCAGGTTGAGGATATAAAAGAACTTTTTCCAATTAAAAACAATTTTTAAATTAATTTTATAAATATATCAATGCAATGATAACATTTTTTATTAAAGTTATCAATTGCTAATAAAAAAACAGTAAGGAGTTTATAAAAATGAAACAAAAATTACAAAGCGTAACTGATTATAAATTAATGAGCCTTGAAGAATGCCTCAAAGCTTTAAATTGGACCTATAACACAACTGAAGATAGATTTATAGATATAGTATGTGACTGTGGTGGAGAACTAGAGTATAGTGGTTTTTTAGATACAGAATTAGTTGCATGTAAAAATTGCAAAAAATTTGTAAAGAATATATTTTCTCCAATGCCAGCATCCAATTCCACTTGTGTAATATTAGATCCAAGTGACTATGAAATAGAAGAAAACAGATTTTGGATAGCTGCGAATTGTAAATGTCAACTACCCCATAACTAAAAGCTAGGGGTTTGAAAAAATGTAAATGGTTAGAAAGATTTTATAGAGAAGGGGGATTTAAATTAAAAAAGAAACATCATCAAATATTGGTAAAAAATTTGGACGATTAGTTATTATTAATGAAACTTATATTTCAAATGGAAATTACAAGCGTAAAGCTTATTATTGTATGTGTGATTGCGGTCAAACAAAAGTAATTAGAAGAGATGCTATTATTTCTGGCATGACTTCAAGTTGTGGATGTTTAGGAAAAGAGATGCGCTTAAAATCAACAAAAAAACATGGCCTGTCAAAGTGTTCTAGTACTTTTCATCCATTGTATGGTGTATGGGATAGTATGATTCAAAGATGTACAAATAATAAAAATCATAAGTATTATTTGTATGGTGGTCGTAAAACACCAATAACTGTATGTGACGAATGGAGAAAGAATTTTGCTTTATTTTATGAGTGGTCAATTAATAATGGTTATATAAAGGGTAAACAATTGGACAGGATAGATAATAATTCTGGATACTCTCCAATGAACTGTAGATATGTTACACCAGCAGAAAATAATAGAAATAAAAGAAATAATGTACTAGTAGAATTCGATGGAGAGGTTATGTGTTTGCAAGATATAGCAAATATTACAAACATAAATGCACATACATTAAGTTATAGACTTAAAAAAGGGCTTCCATTGTTAGATAAAAGACAGGTAAAAATTAATATAGGTAATATAAAATTCAAAAATAATATAGCTAAAAAAAGAATAGAAATAAATCTTACACAAGAACAACTTGGAAAGCTCATAGGTGTAAGTAAAACTACGATTTATGAATGGGAAATACATAGAAAAATACCAAACCATAAAAGATTAAAGCAACTTGCCAATATATTCAATGTTGAAGAAAGCTATTTGTTGAAGAAAAGTGGGGAATGAAAAATCAATAGATACTAAATAATTATCTATTGATCTCTGGGTTGTTTGGATTATCAGATAAACCTAAAAGATAGTCACTACTAACTTGGAAGAATTTAGAAATATCATACAATTTATCAACAGATGGTAAATTAACTTCAGTTTCCCATCTTTGGGCAGATTGCTTAGAAACTCCAAATATCTTACCAAATTGACTTAAAGTGTAGTTATTATCTAATCTTAACTGTTTAATACGTTCAGAAAAAATTTTTTTAGAAAACATAAAAATACCTCTTGACAGTCACTTAAAACGAGACTATAATATAAATATAACAAGTCACTTAAAAAGTGACGGAAAGGAATAGGATGAACAATTTAACTAATGAGAGAGTTAAAGCAAATCTATCACAGAAAGAACTTGCTAAATTAGTTGGAACAACTAAGCAACATATAAGCCGTCTAGAAGCTGGAACTTCTGATGGTAGTATAAAAATATGGAAAAAAATAGCGTTGCTTTTTAATGAATCATTGGATTACATGTTGCGGTTTGAGCAAAACACATTAAAAAAATAATCTATAGTAATGATAACATGGTTTTTGAAAGTTATCAATTGCTAACAAAAAAATAGTAAGAAAGTTGGAAAATGAAAGGAGTTTTAAAATGGAAAATACTGATTTGATAGATTATCGAAATAACATTAAAAACAAAATTAAAAATGAGATTAAATTATCTGAAGAAGAATTTATTTATCTTCTTTATAAGATTCCATATGGTGAAGATGTTAATGGGATATGTAAAAAATGCCTAATAGATGGGTATGAATGTGATGATTATAAAGAAATGAAAACTGTTTTTGAAATCGATGGAGAATTGTATATGCTTCGTTGGATTAAAGGCTACGATGGTATGAAAAATGAGTATTTTGATGTCATAAAAGCTATAGCAAGAAAGAGAACTGTTATAGATTATATACCCGTTGACGAATACAAAGAGTTCTTTTAGTACCATGAAAAATAAAAAAAATAGGGATTAATTGAAATCCCTAAAGCATTTAAATTATGTATTACATTAATGATATCACATTATTTAATTGATATCAATGCGAAAAAATTGAAAAGGAATGATTAAGAATGGAAATTGCACTTAAAAGTGTTTTAGATGATCATTTACATAGAATTTCAATGTTAACAGAGAGGATGGAAGTATTAGCCAATATCACGATGGATGTGATTATTAGTATAAGCCCAGGATTAATAATAGAAAAGTTTTCAAATAACAGTGAATACTCAAGTAAACATCATAAAATTTTTACGTTAATAGAGGCAATGGAAGAAACCTCAAGTGAGGCAGTTAAAGAAACTGAAACTGTAATTAATCTTTTTTAATAGTATCACTACATTATATAAAAAAGGAGCGGTTTAAATGGCATTTGTAAAAGCAGAAAGAAAAAAAATAAAACTTAAAATAGCTTTGATAGGAAGCAGTGGTGCAGGAAAATCATATAGCTCATTACAAATAGCAAAAGGATTAGGCGGCAAAACCGCCTATGTAGATACCGAAGGAGGTCGTGGTGAATTATATGCAGATAAATTTGACTACGACATAATGGAACTTGAAGCTCCATTTACTCCAGAACGTTATATAGAAGCTATAAGAGAAGCTGAAAATGCTGGTTATGACAACTTAATAATAGATAGTGCCTCTCATGAGTGGATTGGTCGTGGTGGATGTCTTGAGATTGCTGATAAAATCCAAGGTATAAATGATTTTACCAAATGGGCGAAAGTAACGCCACGACACAATAACTTTATTGATGCAATTGTAAGGGCGAAACTCAATGTTATATTCACTTTGAGGGGAAAAGATGAATATGTAATGGAACAAAATGAAAAAGGTAAGATGATGCCTAAAAAAGTAGGGCTAGGAGCAGAACAAAGAAAAGGTCTTGAATATGAATGTATAGTAGCTTTCAATTTGGAACAAGACACACATATGGCAACTGCAACAAAGGATAATACAGGGCTATTTAATGGTATTTACGATATTATTACTGCAGAAACAGGAAAAAAACTAAAAGATTGGGCAGAAAGCGGTAAAGAAGATGCTTCAAAGGTTCTTAGAGAATATAAAGAGAAAATAATGGAGGTATCTAAGAACAAGGGTCTTGCTGAGGGTAAAGATATTTCTAAGCTTAAAGAATTTGCTTCAAATATTGGAATTGAACTAAGTACCCTGACCGCAGGGTCAGCACTGATACTTTTAGACGAACTAGAAAAAATAGCTATTTAATGGAGGGGTAGAATGGAAAGTGTTTTATTGAATGATTTAAATATATTTAAAAATATTAAAAAAATAGATTGTAGGGAAATGAATAATGATGATATAGAAATTCTGATTGGAAATAATAAAATAATTTTAACTCAATATGAGGCACAAGAGTTTGTAAATAAACTAGAACTACTTGTTTATGATGAATTGCCATATGGGAAATTAGAAGATAAGTATTATACATGTTTAAACAAAATTGACAGATTAGAAAATGAATTAGATTCTTACAAAAACAGGAATGACTATTATTAAAAGCTTAAAGCTTAAAGGGGAAACTTATAAAGATTTACTTAAGAAAATTTAGAATTACAAATGTAAAAAATAAAAATGTTTGAAAAAACAAAAGATTAAAACAAATAAAATAAATAGAAATGAGGTCATGAAATGAAAGAAGCATATTATTTCAGTCATGATTCAAATGCTATGACAGATCCCAAAATTTTAGCATTAAGATGTGATTATGGAATGGAAGGGTATGGAACATATTGGGCAATTGTTGAAATGTTCAGAAATCAGGATGATTATAAACTTGCTTTAGGCAAAACAACATATAAATCATTGAAAATGCTATGCTCAACTTCATTTGATATAGAAAAATTTATATTAGATTGCATTGAATATGGATTATTTGTATGTGATAAAACACACTTTTGGTCTGAAAGTTTAATAAAAAGAATGGCAAAAAAAGATGAAGCTAAAGAGAAAAAAATTAAAGCTATAAAAAGTAGATGGGATAAAAATAAAACTCAATTACAAGATGATGTAGATATAGAAGTACCAAATGATAATTCAGATGAATTACAGAATGAATATATAAATGATTCAGATGAATTACAGAATGAATACGTAAATGATTCAGATGAATTACAGAATGAATACATAAATGATACAGATGAATTACAGATGTATTACACAAACGATTCATCTGTAATACAAAATGATACAAATAAAAAGAAAGGAAAGGAAAAGAAAAGAAAAGAAAAGAAAGTAAAAGAAAATGAGTTAAAAGAAAAAAATGAACACACGCCCACCGAAAAAGATACATCTCCAAAAAATTCTGGGAAAGAAAAAAATAAATATGCTGAATTCGTGACCATGACCAATGTTGAACACGAGAGGTTAGTAAGCACTTATGGTGTGGAAGATGCAGCGAAAATGATTGAAATTCTGGATAATTGGAAAGGCGTGAATCCTAAAAAAAGGACATATGAGTCAGATTATCGTGCTATTTTAAACTGGGTAGTGGATAGACTAAATGAACAAAAAGAAAAACAGAATAGATATTTATCTTCAAGTGGATGCAATAAACAAGAAAACGCAGCAAGTGTGGGCTTTTTAGAAAATAAATTAGGAGGTGAAAACAATAGAACAAACATCGAAAATCATGGAGAGAATACTAACCGAAATAAAACTAAGACAAGAGCAGATGAATACAGAGAACAAGGAATGCTCAAGCTTCCAGACCCATCAGACCCAAACTTCAACGATCTACCATTCTAAAAAATGCTCAATATGTGGGGATTCAGGATGGATAATTGACGAAAATGATATGTATTTGCAATGTCCTTGTGTTATTAGGGAGATAGCAAGTATGCGACTTGAAGGGTCAAGAATAACTAAAGACAGACAAAACACAAAGCTTGATGATTTTAAAGAAATTGATCAAGTGACTAAAAAAGCAAAAGAAATTGCAACACGATATGTGAATAATGGCTTTGAAAATACCAAAAATTGGATTGCATATTTGGGACAGTCAGGTAGTGGCAAAACACTTTTGAGTATTGCCATTGCAATGGAATTATTGAACAAGGAAAGACCTCCAAGAGTGGTTTACATGCCATATTTAGATAGCATGAGAGAATTAAAAGCATCAGCTATGGACGATGAAAATTATATGAGTATCCAACAAAAATTTTTAAAAGCTGATCTTTTGATTATCGATGATCTGTTCAAAGATAAAAGTAAAAATGGAAAATTGATTAAGTATGGTCAAAACACTGTAGAACTATCAGAATCAGATATAAGGCATATTAATCCAATACTCAACTACAGATATTTTAATAAAAAAAACACAATAATCAATTCAGAGTGTACTTTGCGACAGTTAATAGAGCTGGATGAAGCATTAGCAGGAAGGATCTTTGAAATATGTTGTAATGGTAAAACAGTAGTTGAATTTAAGGGTACAAAATATAATTATCGGTTTAGAAATTTAGAAACAGTAAATTAAATTCATATTGGATAACACAAATGAATTTTTAACGGTTTGTATTTAGACTTGATGAATAGGCTTGCCTAAGTACTTACCAAACGCTAAACGATCATTTGACAATCAAATAATACTTGAAGAGAGGGAATGTATGAAGTTAAGTCCATTCGAACGTAATGTTCTAGTTGTGCTAACGCCTTACCAAGCGTTCATAACTAAGAAAGTTCTAGAAGAAAAATTTAAAAATAATGCTTTTATAAAACAAGAAAGAGAAGTGGAAATTAAAGAAATTAAAAAACTGAAATGGGCATGGAAGTTACAGCGAAAAATAGACAAATGCAAGAGAATTATAAGAAAAATTGTGGATCACCAAGAACCAATATCTGAAGTGATTTCTATTATAACCGAATCTGAGAGGTCGCAAAAGAAATATCAAAATGTATTGAAAAAGCTCAATTATAAATACAGTCATAAGTAAAGGAGGATTGAAATTGGAAACTGTTAAAAAGACTGAAAATGCTAATAAAAATCAAAAAGCTTCTGCTAATAAATATAAGCAGAATAAGTTTGACAGGCAATCAACGAGAGATTTTTATAAGATGTTTAAAAAATGGTAAGGGATGTGCTGTATGAAAGTAATAGAATCATTGCAATCGCAACAGTTACCGCAAAATATAGAAGCAGAACAAAGAGTTTTGGGTGCAATGCTAAACGATAATAAATATGTTGTTGAAACAGCTGAAATTCTTGCTAAAGAAGATTTCTATAAAGAAGCACATAAGGTCATCTTTGAAAACATAATTGAGTTATACAAAAAAGATATCTCGATAGACATGATAACACTTGTTGAAAAATTGAGAAGCAAAAGTCAACTTGAAAACGTTGGAGGGACTGCATACATTTTAGAGTTAAATATGGGCTTTTTAAGGGGTATTAATTTTAAAAGCTATTTAGATATGATTTTAGATAAAACTTCATCCAGAATGGCTATAAATGCGTTTAAACATGCATTGGATGATAGCTATAGTGGGGAAAAAAATATAGGGGAAATTTTAGAAGGGACAGAACAGCAACTTTTTAAGATATCTCAAAGAAAAAACAAAAATGAAAATGCCGTCGAACAAATAGATAATGTGTTAACTAGGGGATTGTTTCTAATTCAAGATTTGTATAATAACAAAGGAAATCTGCCTGGAGTTTCGTCTGGGTTTACAGATTTAGATGCAAAAACTTCAGGATTTCAAAAAGGTAATATGATCTTAATTGCAGCAAGACCATCAATGGGGAAAACAACTTTTGCACTTAACATATGTGAAAATGCTGCTATAAAAGCTAGTAAAAAAGTAATGTTTTTTTCACTTGAAATGTCTAAAGATGAACTGATTCTGAAAATGATTAGTTCTCAGTCAGGAGTAGACCTTAACAAAATAAGAACTGGTAATTTAGATGATTCAGACTGGGAGAAAATTTCAAGATGCTTAGGACCATTATCAAGTGCAAAAATATTTATAGATGATACTGCTGCCATATCGGTTATGGGTGTTAAATCAAAATGCAGAAAGTTAAAGATGGAAGTAGGACTTGATTTAGTTGTAATTGATTATTTACAGCTTATGTCAGGAGAAAAAGCAGAAAATAGACAGCAAGAAGTATCACAAACTTCTAGAGCGATTAAAGCATTAGCTAAAGAAATTGGGTGTCCGGTAATAGCACTTTCTCAATTATCTCGTGCTCCTGAGCAAAGAGCAGATCATAGACCAATAATGAGTGATCTAAGAGAATCAGGATCGCTTGAACAAGATTGTGACGTCATAATGATGTTATATAGAGATGAATACTACAATAAAGATACAGAAGAGAAAAATATTGCTGAATGCATAATAGCTAAACATAGAAATGGTGAAGTAGGTACTGTAGAACTTGCATGGGATGGCAAACACAATAGATTTGGGAATTTGTATAAAAATTAAAAAAAAGAGATGTCTTATAAATAAAAAAAGATTTAACTGACTACATTAATTGAAATTGAACGATTCTTAAAATTTATAGAAAGTGAATATGTGATTTTGAATCAATCGAAAATTTATAAGGGGAGGGGAAATTCTAAGTATAGTAGTTTGTACTTGGAGATTAGATGAGATATAGAAATGAAAAAGATATGATTTTGGAACAAATGTGGGGGATAGTTTTGAGAGAAACAAAAGTGGATGATGCAGGATGCGACTGGTTTACGAGTGATAATTGCACATTTATAAGAGATGCTGAATGGATGATATCAGATGATAAAGAAATAGCGAATTTAGTAAATGCAATAAATGCTTTAAAAGGATATTTAGATTTGATTAATAAAGAGATTTTAATGAATTATTAAGAATGGGGGATAAAGTATGATACAAGTTGAAAGACAAGAAGTAAAGATATTTAAAGATATTTGTATAAGAGTTAGTTGTGATGTTTGCGAAAAGGACATAAATGAAGGAGATGCTTATTTTGAAGTAAATATTCATGATTATGATATGGGTTATGATTTTATCAATCATGAGCATCATTGTTCATATGAATGCTTAAAGGAACACATGGATAAATATTATAAACAATTATTGAAAAATGGGCATTATGAAGTAGAGCAGCGTTATATGGAATATTCTCGTTATGATGAAGATGAATTAGAAGAAGATGAATTAGAAGAAATTGAAAATGAAGATTAGAACATAATGATTTATATAAAAAAGAAATGAAATGGGGATTTAGTATGGATAAGGGATTAAAAATTAAATTAAAAAGAATTGAGAATGGCTTTACTCAAAAACAATATATAGAAATGTTAAAAGGAATGTGATACATATGTTAGAACAAAAAGAAATTGAAATTCTTAAAGAAAATTATATTGAAATTATCAGCAATACAATTGCAAACACAATTATAAAAGCGGTTATTATAGGTATTAAGGAATCTCTAAAAGATGAAGTAATAACTAATATGATTAAAAAATATATAGATCTAGATATTTCAGATAAAGAATTGGAAAGATGGAATAAAGATCCAAGAATTATAAAAAAAGTTGAAAGTAAAATAGATTCATTATTAATAGAATTGAATATAAAAAAATAGATTGAGGAAGGTAAAGGTGAATAAATGAACAAAGTAACTTTAATAGGTCGATTAGTGAAAGACCCAGATATCAGGAACACATCAAATGGAACAGCAGTAGGAAGTTTTTCTATAGCTGTTGATAGAAAATTACAATCTAAAGATGGTAAAAAAGAATCAGATTTTATCCCAATAGTTGTTTGGGGCAAATTAGCTGAATCCACTGCAATGTACACAGAAAAGGGTAAATTGATTGCAGTAAATGGAAGAATTCAGACCAGAAACTATGAAGATAAAAATGCAAATAAAAGATTTATAACTGAGGTTGTTGCGGATGAAGTTCAATTTTTAGAATGGAAGGGCAAAGATGGTCAAAAAGCAAATAGTGCTGCTGCTTATATTTCTAATAATAGTAAACAAATTGACGCTGATTTCACTGAATTTGCAAACAATAGTAACTTTCCATTTTAAGGAGAATTAGAACTGATAATCAAAGCAATTAATAACGCTTTGGATCATCAGTTCTTCCAACAATAAAATCGATGCTACAATCAAAAAAATTAGCTAAATTATATATTACTTCTATTGAAGCTGCTCTTCTAGCATGAACTATATCATATATAGCATTTTTGGAAACTCCAATAGACTTTGCTAATTTATATTGTGTAGTATTAGTATTTTTCAAAAGAGAACTTACTCGTTCGCTAAAAATAGTTTTATTAAAAACATTATTCTCACACATAAAAAACCTCACAAATTTAAAAAAAAATTTTAAAAAACATATTGACAGACTGCTTAAAGCATACTATAATTAATAATATAAGGAACGCTTAAAGCATACTATAAAAATTATATAAGAAAGAGGGTGAACACTTAATACTAAAAATAAAACAAAGGCGAATTGATAATAACTGGACTCTAAAGTATGTAGGTAAAATGGTTGGTCTATCAAAGCAGGCAATACACGATATTGAAATTGGCCGCCGAAAACCCTCATATGAGGTACTAATTAAATTGGAGGCACTGTATGAAACACAACATAGTGAATTGTTTGCAATTATATAACTGTAGTATAGCAAAAAAAAATAAAAATTAAAATAGAGGTGTAAAAATGAGAAAAACAATAGAAATTCCAAGTGATTTTTTTATAAGGGAACAAACCATAAATAGGGTAAAAGAATTGTTTAATATTCCAAGAGAAAGTATTGTTGTTTTTGATTTTATACATAGTGGAAATAGGTCAAACAAAGCATTTGCAACTTATAAGGATATAACAACACATAAAACCTATGTAATTTCTTATGTAGCTGATAATGATAAGCTAATAAAAGCATAAAACGGAAAATGGAATTTAAAAGATTTTATCTCAAAAAATAATAAGACGGATTTTATAAATTTAATTAGAAATCAAATTAACGATTTATTAATAGAAGGAAGGGTTTAATATTATGTCAGTTGAAAATTTTGCAAATGATTGGATTGAAGCATGTGGCTATGGATTAGAAGGAATAAATTTAAAAGAAATTCAAGAAGGCATGCAAACATATGAAGATGGCACAGATAAAAAAATAGATGGCACAGCAGAAGAAGTAAAAAATTGGATTGATGATTATTTTTTAAGTTTTGATTCAGAAGAAATATATTTTTAAAAATCGATATCGCACCAAGGGCATGAGTGTATCATAAATAATAAAAATACAAAAAAACAGCCTTTTTTAATAAAGGGGATGATGATATAAAGGAGTAAATAGTATATGTTAAATAAAGAGCAAGTTATTACAATGTTTAAAGAGGGATTAACAAGAAAGGAAATAGCTGAGAAGTTGGGCTGTACATTAAATGCTGTTCAGAAATGTATAAAGAAGAATTGTTCAGAAGAAATTGAAAACAAGAAAACGAGTATTGAAAGTTTAATATTATCAATGTATAGAGATGGTAATACATGTGCAAGAATAGCAGAAAAATTAAATTGTACTCAACAAGCTATAGATGCATTTATAAAAAAGAATTGTTCGGAAGAAATTAAATCTAGAAAGGAGGCAAAAAAAGAGACAAGTTCAATAGGTTATCACAGTTCTGAAACAAGCTATTGGGATGTGGCACAAAGAACATTCAGTGGTAATAATCCAAATGTTAGTAATATCTCTGATAGATCATTGTTAGAATGTTGCAGGACAGCGTATATTACGCAAAAAAAAAATGGAACTTTAAAATTCTCAGAACAGTTTGGATTAAAACCAAGTGATGTACCAAAGTATTTCAAGCCTACACTGGCTTAGTTTTAAAACTAAGTAATGTAAATAAATTTTTTGGAGGATTAAAAAATGAAAATGATTTTTGACTTAAATGAGTATTCTTTTGAAGATTATTCGGAAAAAGAAAACATAATAATTTATCTAAATGATAACTGTAAAAATTATCTGGAATTGGACAATGATAAACTAATATTATATGTAGATGATTTGTTTGATAAAGATGTAAAGGTTAGATACTTAAGATTAAAAGGAATGGAGGATGATATTCTCAGAATTGAAAATACTTTATTACCATATAAAAAAGACTTTATAAAAATTGCTTAGGAAGGTTATAAATGAAAAGATTAAAGTCAGAACTTGAAACTCTTTACGATAAATTTATAAAATCAAAAGGCGAAGAAAAAGATACTGTTGAAAAGCTTCTAAGAGGTAAATTGCTTGAAAATTTTAAAAAAAGAATTGATGAGAATAAAAAATAAGGAGTGTAAATAAAAATGGAATATTCTGAAATGAGAAGTTTTTTGAAAGAAATACACAAGACAGATGATGAAATGCAAATGATGTGGGATTTTTGTATTCAAAAAAATCATCCATTAATTTGTCAAATCAACAAATGTGGTAAGTCGTGGAGTGACCTTAATGTATATGTATTAAGAAGCTTAGAAAAAGAATATTTAAAACTGAACATGTAAGAAAGGAAGTTAATTAATGATAGAATTTAGAAAAAGCCCTCAAGATGAAATAGAAAGTAGGGAATATGCTAATGCTCTATACATAGATGGTGGATATCCAGCAGGGGTGAGTGAGTGTTTTACGGTTGGAATAAGTGGAGGATGTGCATTAGATTGTTTTGTATTATTAAAAGGGGAGTGTAAGTGTATTGAAGAAGTTTTAGAATGGCATGAAGGAACTGAAGAAGAAAAATATGAAATTGAAAAAATATATAATAATATAGAAAAATGATATTGAGGTGAGTTAAATGTATTTTTATAGAAACATTAAAGATAATTTATATACAGTTGGTGTTTGTTTACCTAATGGTGAATGGATTCCGGAAAGTGATTGGGAAATTATAGAAGATGCTGCTAGAAGGGTTCATTATTTAAATGGTGGTAACTCTAGGGAATTTATAGAGGATATAAACAAGAGGTGGGAAAATTAAAATGTATCAAAGAGAATACTGGGAAACGATTATTTCATTAGAAAACTATTCTTTGAACGAAGAATACTCAGATGGTTCTAGTATGGATATAAATGATAAAATTATTGCTTCCTTAGAAGAGAAGTGCTCTAGTGTATGTTGTATTGATATTTGCAGAAGAAATCATAAAGATGCTTTTATTATAAGCTATGACTATACAGATGACTATTTTAAAAATGTTATTAATGATACTAAAATAGTGATGCATGAACTAGAACCTTATTTGAAACAAAAATATGCCAAAACAGCATAAAAGAGACATTAGTAAAATACTAACATCTCTTATCTTAAAACAAAATTTTAAACCTGATCAGTTTGTAAATTGCGATTACGAACTGATTTTTTAATTTAAAACGATTCTATTTTAATTGATTTTAGAAAATAATGCAATTGAAATAGAAGAAAAAATTCAAGATATTAATTTAAAATATAAAAATGGAGTTTTTTAAAAATGAAAAAAGTATTATTGACAATAATCACAGGCACTATATTATTTACATCTACAATGAGCGTACAAAGCGTTCAAATGGCAAATTCTACAACTACTAGTCAGCCAAAACAAGTTGTGCAACAAATAGAAACAAAGAAGCTAACAACATACAAGAAAAATTATAACTTAGTAATATCTAAAAAACTTAAAACTACTCAACAAGCTGCTTTGGAATTCTATAATTTATGTGTTAAAGATAAGATAAGTGTCAGACTGATGGGTGGAAAAAGTGAAGCGGATTGGAATCAAATATTTTTAAATGGGAAATGGGTAAATATAGATTGTCACTGGAAAGATTGGGATTTTAAAACAAGTGATTTTGAAGCATATTATGGCGGAAAATTATTAAAAGAATCATTATTTAAATAAAAAAAGGAGAATTGTAAGGAATGAAAAATATAAAAATTAAATCTAAAGAGACATTTGGAAAATTAATTTATTTAGGAGTTATACCAAATATGGAAAATAAAAAGGGGAATGAAAAGAACATTTACAAATTGGCGTCAGAAACTCAAGAAGATGAAATTCAAGTTATGATTTCTGGACCCGCACAAAAATTTAACTATGGTGCTAATGTAGAATTAGTAAATCCAGTTATTAATCCATCAATTCAGTCATTAGGATTAAATATAAATTTAAAGCTTTCGATGGAGGCAGATAAAATTGTTATTGCAAAAGAAGGAGGTGATGAAACAGACGAGAAAAGCGAGGAATGGGCGTCATAAAATGAGCGTACAAAGCGTTCAAAAGGATATTAACAAGATTTACTAATATCCTAAAAAAATAATAATTGGTCAATCTGTAACTGATCCCTACAGGTTGACCTTTTAACTTTATGTTAAATCTATTTTAATTGATTTTATAAAAAAATTCAATTGAGATAGATTTACTATTTGAACATTTACTCAAAAATTGGACGAATACTCTTCTATCACTTAAGGAGTTTGCATTGGGCAGTATGTAATACTTTCAGAAATTGTTACTTGTAATGGATTATTTAGAATACTGAAATGGCAAGTGAAAATAATTAATTGAAATTTTTCACTTGTCTTATTTTAAAGTTATTAAATTATATAGAGAAAGTAGTGAATTTTATGAATGCGAATGAAATGGAACTCAGAAAAGATGTGCTTTATGAGCTGTTAATCGTAAATGATTATTTGAAAATTATTCAAGATGATTTAAATATAAATGAAACTGAATATAAAAATAAAATTAGTAATTTACAAATAAAACTTAAGAGTTTTATTAATGGTGAGCTTTTGAAATTAATGACTGTAAATGAGTTTGCATTGAATAAATTGACAGGTGAAAACTGGTTTGATGCTAGTAAAATATTGTTAAGTAATTGATGGGAGGTTTAGTAATGGAAAAAGTAATTAGTTTTGTTGAAGCATGGTATGCAGGTGCCTTCGAGTTAAAATTAACAATTAATGGAGATAAAAAAACT
>JAVBPD010000012.1:0-46580 GCA_031549885.1 Clostridiaceae bacterium | reverse complement strand
TTTAAATATTTAATAAAAAAATAAAGTCTTGTAACACGTTGATATTACAAGGCTCTACTTACAGGGGCACGAGGACTCGAACCCGGAACCAACGGTTTTGGAGACCGCTACTCTACCAATTGAGCTATACCCCTAAGACGTCTTTTATTTTACCACGATATATATTTTTAGTCAATATATTGTCACTAATATTTAAAAATCTTATTAAAATAATAATATTAGTTCAATTTTTGTATATAATTTAGTGAGAATAATATTATTATTTTAAGGTGAATTTATGATAAATCCAAAAAAATATGATTTAACAACATTTAAAGGTATAAGTAAAAGACAATTAGATGAACATTACAAATTATATTTAGGTTATATAGAAAAATCAAATGAGTTAAATAGATTATCGAAAGATAATAAACTATATGTAGATGGAAATTCTACTTACAGCTCTTTAAGATCTATAAAACTTGGAGAAACATATGCAATAAATGGAGTCAATTTGCATGAGTTATATTTTGAGAATATAACTAGTTTTGATGAAGAAGAAAAGAAAATTATTTCTAAAAATCTTATGAATGATATTATGGTTCAGTTCGGTAGTTTAAACAATTTAATGAATGATTTAAAAGAAGTAGGTATCTCTGTAAGGGGATGGGCAATAATCGGTTACGATAATTTAAATAATAATATAAAAGTATTTGGCTCTGACGCTCATGATGTTGGTGCAATTTGGTCTGTTGTGACCCCTTTAGTCGTATTGGATGTTTATGAACATGCATATTTTATGGATTTTGGTACTGATAAAAAAAGATATATTGATGTATTTATTAAAAATATCAATTGGAAAATTATCAGTAGTAGATTTAATAATATAAAAAAATGCCCTAAGTTTTAAACTTAGAGCAATTTTTTTATCCTATTCTCAAAACATTCATATAAGCATTTAGCTCTGGAGCTAATTCTATTTTATTTCTTAAAACCCTTATTTGTAATATGGTTCCAGCTGATGCAGCAATTAAAGTGTCTCCAGATACTTTTCCTATATTTGTTATTGATTGAATTGTAGTGCCAGGAATTGTTATACCATTTTGGGTTAATTCTATTGCTGAAGATATTGATTGAGTTGTGTTTATGCCATAACTTATTTTGTAAATACCAGTTAAATTAATAACTATTCCAGAAGTAAATGGTATAAATGTTAAATTTAAAACATTTTGAGACTGATCAAAAATAATATTATTTCCTACCAAAATATCTCTCACTGTATTTGAAAAAAAGTAGCCAAAAGATGTTATTGGTGTTGGGCCAGTAGGGCCGGTTGGACCAGTAGGGCCAGTTGGACCAGTAGGGCCAGTTGGACCAGTAGGACCGGTTGGACCAGTAGGGCCGGTGGGGCCAGTTGGACCAGTAGGGCCAGTGGGGCCGGTTGGACCAGTAGGGCCAGTTGGACCAGTGGGGCCAGTGGGGCCAGTTGGACCAGTGGGGCCGGTTGGACCAGTAGGGCCAGTTGGACCAGTAGGGCCAGTTGGACCAGTAGGACCGGTGGGGCCAGTTGGACCAGTGGGGCCAGTGGGGCCAGTTGGACCAGTAGGACCAGTAGGGCCGGTTGGACCAGTAAGATTAGTAGTGCCAATAGTGCCTGGATTATTAGATTTTATACAACAACAGCAACAATCATTTGAGTAATCTGAGTTCTTTATAACGTTTTGTATTAAGCTAACTAAATTATTAAATTCTTCTTCGGAGTACATGCTAAATACCATTTTTTTATCATGTGTGTCCACTTTTTTTCACCTCAAAAATATACTATATAGATTAATAATCTATATTATATAATAAGAACAAAGTATCATTTTGTTCTAATATTTATAAAAAAGAATATAATCAGCTAAATTTAGTACATTGCTCAATGAAGTGAAAGAAATTTAAGAATTTATTTAGAAATTCAAATAGAACAATACAATAGAATTTAAGTTTAATGCAAAAAAATAATATCTATAACTATATTAACTTAAATATTAATTAGTTAAATCAGAATCAGATGGAATACCCAAAAATTTCTCACAAATTTTCTCATAACAACTATCATAACTTAAATTTTTTAAACTATTTTTTAAATAATCAAGTTGAATAGAAATGCATTTATAAACATCTTTAAAATCTTCTTTTGTTAATACAATTTTTAAAATTACAATGATAGTAAATACATTACTTTTTGACTCAGGAAAATAATTAAAACTAGAATAAATATCAATGAAATTTAATTTAAATGACGACTTAAAATTATACATTGGTATATTTTCAATACATGTTTTTTTAGCCTCAATTAATATGTTAAAATATTTTTTCAATTCGTTTTTATTCAAACTCATATTTATTAATTTTGCCACTTCTTCTTTTTCATTATCTTTCATTAATAAAAAAAAATTATATAACTCTTCAATATTTAATACATTAATTATTGACCAAAGGGGTATAACCCCATATTTATTATAATAATAAGTTATATCAGATTTATGACTCATAAAAGTTAAAATTTTTCGATTTATAAAATCTATTCCTATATCATCATAAAGCGCACTAAAGCTGCTTTTTTTTAATGGAGGCTTATCCCCATGATGCATATAGAAAATTTGATAAATAATGGATTTAAAAATTGACTCTACTTTAATTAAATATTTTAAAATTATTAATTTTAATTCCATATCAAATTCATAAAGAGCATAAATATTTTCAAAAGTTGCTTTATCAATGTACTTACTTTTAACACAATTTTGATTTAATAAAAATGGCTTTTTATATCCGTTTATAATACCATAAAAATTCTCGTTTTTTAATATGTATTCAATAAATTCATAGTCATCAATATTTAAATTGCTTTTCTTTAAAATAGAAATCTGCTTATTTATATGTTTCAAATAAATACTATCCATATTTTATCTCCTAGTAGAAAATATTGAATGTTTTATTTAAATTATAATGTTTATATTTAAAATATAACTAGAATGTGTCTTGAAAAATTGTATTTTGTTTCTATTATTTAACTTAGCTTAATTTTAGTATTTATATACATTAAAAATACTTTTATACATAAAGAGGATTTATTTAAACAATGTAGAATATTAACAATAGTTAGTTTTGAAGCAATTTTATATAATCTTAAGGGGGTAAAAAACAAAATGGAAGTATTAAAAGTTTCAGCAAAGTCTAATCCAAATTCTGTAGCAGGTGCTTTAGCAGGTGTTCTAAGGGAGAAAGGCACTGCAGAAATACAAGCAATAGGTGCGGGAGCATTGAACCAGGCAATTAAGGCAGTAGCAATAGCTAGAGGATTTGTAGCACCAAGTGGTATTGATTTAGTTTGCATTCCAGCTTTTACCGAAATAGAAATCGATGGTGAAGAAAGAACAGCAATTAAGTTAATAGTTCAACCAAGAAACTAAAGTTTTGCTTTTAAAATGTTAAAATTTCGTATATAATGACAATATATAAATTGTTATTAAATATGAGGTGAGTGTAATGGTTGTACGAGATGTTATGGTTAAATGTTCCACTGGACTGCATGCAAGACCAGCAACATTATTTATTAAAAAAGCTTCTTCTTTTAAATCTGATGTTAATGTTGAATTTAACGGTAAAAAAGCGAATGCAAAAAGCTTAATCAGTATTTTATCATTGGGAGTAACTAGAGACTCAATGATAAAAATAATTACTTCTGGAAATGATGAACAACTTGCTTCTGAGGAACTAGTAAAATTGATCGAATCATTAGAAGATTAAATTTAATTTGGATAAAAATATTAACTAAGTAAATAATAATCTTAATTAAAATAAGATAATGCAAATAGCACTATCTTATTTTAGTTAAGGTTATTATTTTTATTTTATTTAAATTTTGAAGCACGCGTCATTTTTGCAATTAGCATAATAAGTGCAACGCCTGCTGCGCCTACAAGTATGTATACTATTCTAGAAAGTATATCTGCTGTTCCTCTGGATAATAAATCAAATAAATTTAAATTAAAAAGTCCTACTAACCCCCAATTCAATGCTCCAATGATGACCATTATTATTGCGACTTTATCAATAATGTTAAATTTGTACAAAGAGATCCCCCTCCCCAATAAAAACTACAATATAAATATATTAATTATGATTAAAAACTAGAACTGATTTAAATCTTTATTTTATATGTATTTGATAGGAGGTTTGTATATGAGAAATGTTTATAATTCACCACTAATAAATGGAAATTGCACTAAAGAAATGAGTTATCTTTTTTCTGATGATATGAAGTATATAACTTGGCGAAAACTCTGGACAGTACTTGCAGAATCGGAAATGGAATTAGGGTGCCCATTTACCCAAGAACAAATTTCTGAATTAAAGGAAAATATTAACAATATTAATTATGAAGCTCTTGAAGAGAATGAAAAAGAAATTAAAAGTGAAATAATAAATAATATTTATGCGTTTGGATTGCAATGCCCTGAGGGCAAAAATGCTATCCATATCAAAGGTGATACTTCTTACATAAAAGATAATACAGATTTAATTATCATAAAAGAAGCTATCTACATTTTGAAAGTTAAGTTAATAAAAATAATAAATAATTTATCAAATATGTCTATTAAATATAAAGATTTTCCTATGCTAGGGTACAATGATTTTAATGTTTCTAGTCTAATGACCATTGGTAAAAAAATAGGCATTTGGATTAAAGATCTTCTCATAGACTATAAGAATTTAGAGCACACTTTAACTGTTATTGAATTTAAAGGTATAAAAGGTATGTGTGGAAACCAACTAGATTTGTTAGAATTATTTGAAAATGATAATGATAAAGTTAATACATTGGATAGAATGGTCACAGCAAAAATGGGGTTTGATCGAAGTTTTAAATTATGCGGTAAATATTATACTAAGAAAATCATATCAATCGTTTTAAATCTTTTAAGCCAAATTGGAGAAACTGCATGTAAATTTGCCAATGAGTATAGGTTTTTAGAAAATATACATGAGTTCATTAACGATGAAGATAAAGGTTATTCTACTATCAGCAAAAAACATTCTATTGCTGATAGAATATCTTCGCTCTCCAAGGCTGTTATTGCAAATAGTTTAAATGGTGCTATAACATCTACATGTCAATATTTTGATGGAGGGACTGATGATTATATAAATCAAAAAATATCTATTGCAGAAAGTTTTATGGAAATAGATGAAATTTTAAATTTATACTTATCTTTAAGTAATGATATTATTATAAACGAAGATTTAATTCTAAAGCATATAGATGAAGAGATTCCATTTATAGCTGCTGATAAATTAATTCAAAGCGCTATTAGAAATGGTGCAGATAAGATGGTTGCATCTGAAAAAATTAAAGAAATAATGAGAGATATTTATAAAAAGAAAAATTTGGGTATAAACGAATATGGCTTTATTAATAAAATAATAAATGATGATGAAATTAAAATAAGTGAATCGGAAATTAAAGAAATTTTGGATCCTCATAATTTTGTGGGAAGATCTTCCGAACAACTTCAAGAGTTTATAGATGAAGAAGTTTGGCCAGTAATTGAAATAAATAAACATATTCTCATTAATTAACCAACAACGTCGTTAAATATAGATTTAACGACGTTGTTGTTGAAGGAATATTTTTTAAAAAAACACTAATACTAATTACGAAATATTTTTTTAGGAGGAACCCAAAATGGAAACATATAATAACGAAAACAAAAACCCAAGTATAAGCTGTTCAGTAAATGAATGTAATTACAATAGTAGTAATTATTGCACTTTAAACAAAATACAAGTATCTAAAGATAAAAGAAGCGCAACATGTGTTGAAGAAACAAATTGCTCAAGTTTTGAAGTTAAATAAAAGGAACAATTAAAAAAAAAGCTGTTATAAAGTTGATTTATCAATTCCATAACAGCTCTTTTTTTAAAAATTAAGCTTGTTTAACATTTACGATTTTTAAGAAATAATTTTCATCGATTTTAATGGATTTATCATTTTGATTATATATATCTATCAAAAAACCACATGTTGTAGCTTGAGCTTTAGAAATTATGTTTTTTGATATCTTTTGAAATTTTCTTTCTTCTTCTAAATGTTTATAATACATATTTACCTTATTTGCATAAGATGAATTTGAAATAAAATAATCAAACACCGTTACGTGCCTTTCAACTTTATTCGAAGTAAAATCATAACCTTTTTTTACTTTATCTATTATCCAACCTTCAAAATATCTATGTTTTTTTAACAATTTATTATTTACATGTTGTGGTACAGTAACATCTTGGATTAAATGAAGACATGCTCCTAAATAAAAACATGCCACAGAAAAATTTTTTAAAGCAAAATTTTTCTGCATAATATCATAGTATTTCATACACTCTTCATATGCATTTGAAAAACCATATAAGCCTTTATGATTTCTGTAATGAAAAAAATGGTTAATACTCTTATAATCCAAATCCACCCATACAGCTCCATTTAAAAGCTCGTCTTTATATTCATAAAAAAAATCATATATATTGCTATGTCCATATTCCTTTAATGTTTCTAGTGAATTATTTATAATATATTTGTGTACAATGCACTCAGTTTTTTTAAATCTATTCTTTATGGGATTCAATGTATTAAATATACTTCGAATGGCAATTCCGTATCTTTTTTCAAAGCTAACTTTCTTCATATAAGACCCTTTCAATAAAAAATTTGAAACACTATAAGTAAAAATATATATCATTATATCACAGCTAAATTACTTTTAATAGTTTTGTTTAAATGTTAACAACATATATATTTTTTTAGGTTAGTATTATATTATGTGTTATTGTGTTTTTATTTATGTTTTTTTGTTGTTATATGTATTTTTATTTTAAATAGTAACATTTAGGATAATATCATATTAATTATTTAAATTCCATAATATTTGAAATATATTAAAAAATATGGTAAAATTATATATGCTTACATAATATTTTATTTTCAAAACTGTCAAGATCAAGAAAGGAGCAAACGAATGAAGAAAATTATTTTACCAGAAAATTCTACATCATTAACAGAAGAAGAAATTAAACATATTGAAGGTGGTGCAAATTCTTTCAATATTCCTGAAATTATGAATGATATTTTTGCAATGACTATGAATAGAATAGTTACACTTATAGGTTATGCAATTTTTGATCCTATTGATATAATCAATAGATATATTAGAAATGCTATTAGTCCCTATACATCTTCTTCTACACCTATTGAAACAAATATAGCAGATAACCAGTTAAACGATAGATCATAATCAATAATTAAGCGGGTTATTAACCCGCTTAATTATTTTACAATTTTAGGTTTGAGGCTAAGCATTTCCAATATGTACTCTACCCATTTTTTCTTATCATAGATTATCTTTACCTCTGCAGGCATATTTGTGCGAGGATTTTCAATATTTTCATCTAATTTAAGATATGCTTTATAATAACTTTGACCTAAAATGCTATCAGTTGTAACATCAGAATCTATACTTGTTATAACGCCATTTAAATATTTTTTACTATAGCCTCCCTGAAGATCAAAAGAAACTTTTACTCTGCATCCATTATTTATATTTTTTATATATGCTGCAGGAATCATAGTGATCATATTTGCATTATTTGTATCTATACCATTTATTCTTGCGTATGGTCTTGAAGCATCTACAGTCATTCCCTCAGCCACCGTAGTTAAATAATGAATATAACCATTTTGAGGAGACTTTATTTTTAAATTACTTGCTTCATTTTGAAGTCTTGAAAGTTTTATGTCATAATCTGCTTTTTTATCTGAAATGCTTTTTAAATTTGTATTTATATCTATAAGCATATCATTTTTTAATTTTTCTATTTGAGATTCTATATCGCTGGAGCTTTGTCCCCCACTTACTTGGTTTTGAATTCCAGAAACATTATTAAAATAAGCTTCCATTTTATAATAATTACTTTTCTCATCATCTTTATTTTGATCAAATAAATTTTTGCTTTGGTTAATGCTCTTTATCCTCAAATTTATAAGATCTATTTGCCTTTGTTTCAAGTTTTTTTGATCAATTAATGTTTGTACTGTAGAATTTTGATTAACTAAGCTTTGAATTTGATCATTAATAATTTTCATATCATTATTAGCAATTTCCAAATCATTGGCAGCTTCTGACAATGCATTATTTTTTAAAACAGATTTTTGAGTTTCCACATTTGAGTTAGATATACTATTATTTAAATTATTTATAGATTGTAAGAATATTTCCATCTTATAATAAAAAGGAGATTCATCCTTATCGTTCACTTTAAAATTATTCTCCCCTAAATTAACACACTCTTTTTCCTTTAAATATAATTTCTCATTTGTTAAATCTATCTCGTGATCTGCTTTTAATTGTTCAATTTGAGATTTATAATAAGAATCATCAAGTTCAAAAATAACATCTTCTTTTTTAACAGGGTCTCCTTCTTTATAATTTACTTTATTAACCTTTCCCGATGCAGGAAAGGTTATATCAATAGTATCTTCGCTTTGAATATTTCCTTGGGCAGTAACTACATATTCTTTATCAAAGGTAAATATCATCACTAAAAAAACTGTTATAAAAATCACTATAGTACTAATAAAAAATGGAATTATTAACGTTGGATTCCTATCATATACAGAGCTATATTCTTTTATTTCGTCAAAATCATATTCTAAATTCATAATATTTCTCCTCAAAACTCTCACTTTGTGTCTCATACATTTTATAATAATATCCCCTATTATATAGTAAATCTTCGTGCCTTCCCTGCTCCACTATTTTCCCATTATTTAATACAATAATATTATCACAATCCCTAACAGTAGAAAGTCTATGAGCTATTATTATCTCAGTTTTTCCTCTGTACAATCTATCAAATTTATCTTTTAATAATTTTTCAGTATTAACATCTAGTTGGCTTGTTGCTTCATCTAAAATCAAAATATCAAAGTCTTTTAAAAGAGCTCTTGCTATTGCTATCCTTTGCTTTTGACCTCCAGATAAATTTGTAGCCTGTTCTGAAACTAATGTATTATATTGATTTGGCAGCTTTTCAATAAAATCATGCACTCCAATAATTTTACAAAAATCGATTATTTCTTTATCAGTTAAATTAGGATTTCCAAGTTTAAGATTGTCCATAATTTTGCCGCTAAATAAATGACTTGTTTGTGGTATATAAGCAATTCTATCTCTCAAGCTCTCTAGCCTAATTAAATCTAACGATATATCATCAAATGCAATAACCCCATTATCCGCTTGTTCAAAACCCATTAATAATTTCGCTATAGATGTTTTTCCAGACCCAGTTTCCCCCACTATTCCAATCTTTTGACCTTTCCTTATATAAATTGATATTCCTTTCAAAACATCTTCTCTATATCCATAATTTAACTTAACATCTTTTAAAACAATATTTCCTTCTAATTTATTGACATATAGTTTATCTTCATCTCTTTCCTCTTCAGTTTCAACGTTCATTATTTCCATTAATCTGTTGGCAGCAATCGAAACCTCTTGAAAGCTCATTTGAAGTCCTATTAAATTTGAAATTGGACCTAAAAACATCGATGATAAAGCATTAAAGGCCATTAAATCACCTAAAGTAAGATTACCAGACATTATTAAACGTGCTCCAACAAACAATAAGACTAAATTACCAGCTGAATTCAAAAATGAGTTTAAGCTAATTTGTACATTTTTAAAAATTCCAACGCTGAAAGTTGTATTAAGGAGTTTTGCAAAATCTGAATTAATTTTTGATTCTTGCTTTTCTCTAGCTTTTGATATTTTTACTGTTTCAATTCCAGACAAGGATTCTATTATAGTTGAGCTCATCTTTGCATTTTGTTCCATTGTTCTTTGATTAAATCTTCTGTAAGGATTTTTAAATGCAAAAATTAACAGTGCATCTATAATTACTATGAGCATTACAATTAAAAATAATGTTGAATTTATCATAAAAAGACCTGCGCCAACTACTATAACCATAATTATATCAATAACTAATGACAATAATGTACCTGATATTATATCCTTTATCGTCATTGCATCTTGAAATCTAGTAACTATCTCCCCTATTCTCCTTGACTGAAAAAACTTTATTGGCAATTTTAAAATGTGCCTATAATATGAAGATAACAATTCAATATCAAGTTTTTGAGATAAATACAGCAGCAAATGAGATCTTGAAAATGAAACTAAAATTTGAAAAATATTAAAAATTAGCATACCTATAAAAAATATTGTTAAAGTATCTGATAGTTGATTGGTCAATACTTCATCAATTAAATATTTCATTGTAAATGATGAAATAAAACCAAAACCTGTCAATATTATAGATGTAATAAAAGCGTATATGAATAACTTTTTATGCTTACCCATCATTTTTATGTATTGTAAAACTGCTGATTCATTATCCTTTGTTTTCTGAAACTCAATATTAGGTATAAGGAGCAATAATGCATTGTTAAATACTTTCAAAAAATCATTTACTTTATAATGAACTATTCCTCTTTGAGGATCAGATATTATTATTTTTTCTTTTGTTATTTTGTATATAACAACAAAATGCAAATACCCATCTTCAAAAGATAATTGAGCTATACATGGCAAAGTGAATTTTGAAAAAAGTCCATCTTCATTGATTCTAACAGCTTTAGAATCAAAGCCTAAATCATTAAATGCTCTTATCAACCCTGCAAATGTTGTACCATTTGTATCAGTTTTCGTTATCTCTTTTAATTTAGCAATAGAAACATCTTTTTTATAATGCTTACATATAGTTGCTACACATGCTGCTCCACAATCAGATACATCATTCTGCTTCACACTAACATATCTAACCAAAATCTCTCCTCCAAACATATTGTATATTTTTTTATAATATTAAATAAAATAATATAAATTATAACATATTTTTTAATTATTTTACAATATATGTTTTGTTAATACAAAAAAACAGTTTTACAAGTAATTATTAATTTTATACCTGTAAAACTGTTTAATTTTTTATTTTATTTAAAAATTAAAAACATGAGGATTTTCTAATGCCACATTTTGAACTAGATCCACTAGAAGAATTGCCAGATCCACCAAATGGTATGGTAAATCCAAATGTTGTAGATATAGTTGTTGAAACTGATAATGATGGTCTAACTGAAACTGGAGTTGGTACTGGTGAACATGATGATCTACTAAACCCTGGGATCACTCCACTAAATCCTCCACTTACACCGCATCCTTTACTCTTTCCAGAGCATCCACCTTCAATATTAGTAATTTCATCTTCATTAATTATTATAGAATCTTTTGGAAATTCAATTTTTTTCATTTGTTTTACTCCTTTTTGATTATTATTTACAATCTTCATATAATACGTTATTAAATATGTTACCATATAAATATATTACATTTTTGTTAACATATATCATTTTATATCGTATAACATCATTTTTTTGCACCTAACAAATGAAATTTTCCTTTAATATCCTCTTAAATAGCTAATAAATAACAATAATTATCTACACTAATCCTTTCTCAATGCATCAATTGGGTTTAATTGGGCGGCTTTCCTTGCTGGATATATTCCAAAAAATATTCCAATCAACGATGAAAAACCTAAAGCTAATAAAATTATATTAATGCTTTGTAATGCTTTTAAACCTGTAAGCTTCGACACTAAAGCTGCAAGAGAAATTCCAAATAACACTCCTGCAAATCCACCTATTAAGCATATTAAAACAGCTTCAAACAAAAATTGAATCATTATATCAAGTGTAGAAGCTCCTAAAGCTTTTCTTGTTCCAATTTCCCTTGTTCTTTCAGTAACAGAAACAAGCATAATATTCATAACTCCAATGCCTCCTACTATAAGAGATATTGTAGCTACAGAAACTACCAATAAACTCACTATATCTATAATACTTCCATATTTATTTATTTGAGTACTAGCCCTTTCAATCTTATAGACCTTTCTTCCTAAATTATTATGCCTTATAGATAACACTTTAATTATATTATCAGCAACTTCGTTTGCTCTTATATCATCTTTTAAAATAGCTGATATCTTGCTTACATTCTTAGAATTTATACCGAAATACTGTTCTAATGTAAATGGTATAAAAGCAAAAGCTGGCACTCCAACAGCATCAGCAATATTAGTTCCAACTCCTGAAAAGAAAGGATCTATATCAAAAACGCCAACTATATTTAATTTCCTTCCTAAGCCTCCGTAATAAACTTTTATGCTCTTACCTATGACTTCTTTTGTTTTAAATAACTTTTCACATGTTAATGAATCTAATACCACATATTGTTTAGCATCTTCATAGTCACTTTTATTAAAAAACCTGCCATTTAATATATCTATTCCTCCGATATTGGGGAATTCATCATTTACAAAAAATAAATATGATGTTCTTCTATTATTACTTTCATTTTGGACACTTCCATTTACTTGATCTTGAGGAGATACTGAAAATATATCATTATCACTATCCAATACTGCTCTTATATCTGCATAATTAAGTAAATCAGAATTAACAGAGTCTTCTAAATTTACAGATACATTTAAAGTTTTTGATCCCATTTTAGCAAATTGTCCAGATATTTGCTCAGTACTTCCCCTTCCTAAAGCAACAACTAAAATTACTGAAGATATACCAATAATAATTCCAAGCATCGTTAAAAATGATCTCATTTTATTATGAAGTATACTAGTAAAAGAAGATCTAATGCAATCAATTAAATTCATAAATACCTCCTATAGGATATTTCTATTTTTGACTATATAATCATCATTAATTACCCCATCTCTTACTGTAACAATTCTTTTACCATGTTGTGCTATATCTGGTTCATGTGTAACCATTAAAACAGTTGTACCCATATCATTTAACTGTTGAAATATTTTCATAATTTCTACTGAAGATTTTGTATCCAAATTTCCAGTTGGTTCATCTGCAACTAAAATAGAAGGATTATTAACTAAAGACCTAGCAATAGCTACCCTTTGTCTTTGTCCTCCTGAAATTTCTCCTGGATTATGGTGTATCCAATTTAAAAGCCCAACCTTTTCAAGAGATCTTTTTGCAATCCTCCTTCTTTTTCCTGCGGCAACTCCTGCATATTGCATAGGCAATTCAACATTTTCCAAAATAGTTAATTTTGGGAGGAGATTAAATGACTGAAAGACAAAGCCAATTTCTTTATTTCTAATTTTTGCTAAATCATTACCTTTTAAATGAGTAATTTCATGATTGTTTAAAATATATTTTCCACTTGTTATTTCATCTAAACAACCTATAATATTCATAAGAGTTGATTTACCTGAACCAGAAGGGCCCATTACACAAGTAAATTCTCCCTTTTCAATTTTTAAATTTACTCCCTTTAAAGCGGTAAATTTAATTTTTCCTGTATTATAAGTTTTAGAAACGTTTTGTAAAGTTATCATATGCTTGTCTCCTAACTAACAGTTATTGAAAAAACTTATCAAAATATTTATTTTGATGTATCTTCAATAACTTTATCTCCATCTTTTAAACTAGGTTTAGGATTTAAAATTATTCTATCTCCGTCAGACACACCTTCTAATATTTGGACATTTGAACCTTGAACAAGTCCTAATTTTATTTCTTTATCCTTTGCTTTATTATCTTGTACTACAAACACATGAGTAGATGCATCAGTGTTTGCAACAACAGCTTGAAGAGGTACAACTAATACATCTTTTAATTCCTCAAGCAGTATATCACAATCTACATCAAAACCAATTTTTACATCAGGTATAGTTTCATTTAACTTTATATCTATAATTAAGCTAGACTCTACTCCTTGTGGAGTTGTAAATTGGGTAGCTGTTGGAGATACTGTGTCTACAGTACCGGTGTATTCTTTATCATTAACCTTTACTGTAGCTGTTTGTCCTGAACTTATTTTATATGAGTCGTTTTTTGATAATTTTACTTGTACTTTTTGAGAATTTAAATCTTCTATAATAAGAGCAGGAGTCATGCCATTGTAATTTTCTCCCTCTTTAATATTTAATTGAGTAACTGTGCCATCTGCTTCTGCTTTTATAACATTAGTAGTTTTACCGCCAGTTACAGCACTTGTAACTTGAACCTCACAAATATCATCATCTTTTTTAACGTTATCTCCAAGTTTAATATTGACTTTAGTCACTTCACCAACATCTATATATTGAGAAAAACTATTCTCAGACATCAAAGTACCAGTAGTTGATACCTTATCTTCCATAGTTGATTTTGTAACTGAACCCATTTTATAAAGGCTCTCTGCACGTGCTGCCTCCTGTTGCCTTAATAATATAAACACCACAACTGCCGCAATAATAATTACACCTAATACAATTGTAATTATCTTCTTTATCACATTAATTCTCCTCTCTTTGTAACTTACATAAAGCTTTCCAAATAAATCTATAATTATGAGCTATATTTTAAGCCAGGTAATATTATCTTAAATACTTTGTTTGTATTATCATTTATAAATTTAACTTTTTTAGTATTTCTAAATGCATATTTAATTTTTAAAAACCCATGTGATTTGCTATAATCTACATTTTTTTTAATCAATGTTGTATATTTTTCGTATATCCATAAATTTTTATTCAAATAATATCCTTTTAAAGCAGATTCATCTTTTATTAATAAACCTGGACTTTCAATAATAACATTATTTTCTGATAATGATATGTTTATCTCCCTATTATACATTCCATAATCTCTATATAATATAGCATTTTCTAACGCATTAAGTATAGGCTCTAAAGGATACTTTTTATTGATCATTTTTTTTAAAATTATTTCTGCTTCTTTAAACATTTCTATTAAATTTCCATATATTCTATATGTGTTTTCATTATCAGAAATTTTAATGCAGTTAAAAGGAAACAATAATCTATTATACTCACCAAAAATGAGAGCACCGCCTAAAGTCAAATAGTAATTAGTATCCGTATGCACCTTTGCAATTATACCAGATGTTTTAAGTAAAAAAAGTTTATTGTCACTCGTCATAGAAATTCCTTGCTCTAAAAAATATTCTGTAAGTAATTTATCGTTTAACATGTCTATTGAACTATTTAAAACAGGCGTTTTTTCAATGTCTAATATATTACCTTCTTCAAAAAAACTTACTAATTCAAATTTTCTCATATAATCAGTTGTAGAACCTCTCCTAATATAAAAGACTCCATTTTCTCTCATTTGATAGGGAGCATTATCTCCTGTAAAAATTGTAACAATTCCAACTTTTACATTGTCAATATCACATAATTCATAAGATATTGGTACAGGAGGATCTAATCTGCTTAAAACAATTTGTTGAAGCTGTTCTTCTTCAATATCTTTTTCATTAATACCTATTATTTTTTTTGTTTTATCCTCCACTCCAATTAAAATATATCCTCTTCCTTTCTTTGAGTTAGCAATAGCCGAAACATCCTTCGCAAATTCTTTCCTACCTGATTCTATATCTAAATCAAGTTTTAATTTAAAATCAAGTTTAATGCCTTCATCTTTATTTAAAAGAAGCTTTAATTTTTTAATATCCATATTTCCCCACCCCAACAATACTGATATTAAATAAAAAAATAATTAAAATCATTATTCTCAATCTATATTATAGTTTTTCTAATCAAATTATTCAATTTAAAGAACAACAAAATATATATATATATTTTATTACTAATAACACTATTCTACCCAAAAAAAACAAAAAAATGTTATTATATTTTTTTTTGTAAATCATTATACATATTTATTGATAATTAAATAATAATCATAAAGTTAGTTTGAATGAATAATTATTATAATAACTAAAACTAAATAATTTGGAGTGATATTTATGCATAAAGACGCTTTTTATCGTGAGTCAAGTATTTTGATATTTTCAAATATCTGTACAGGTATTCTCGGTTTTATGTTCTCAATTATTCTTTCAAAAATTCTTGGATCAGAAGGAATTGGTTTATATGGGCTAATAATGCCTATATATAATTTAGTAATTTGTTTAATTTGCGGTGGAATAATAGCCGCATTATCCAAAACTTCTGCTTACTATTATGTAAATAATGATTTTAAAAACATAAGAAAAACAGTTAAAGCATCTATTGGTTTTGATCTTATATGGAGCGTTTTAATTGTAGCTATCTTCTTTTTTCTAACACCACTAGTTGGTGAATACATAGTAAAAGATCCCAGAAGTCAATATGCCTTAAAAATTATATGCCCAGCTATGATCTTTATAGCCATTTCAAATATATTAAAAGGATTTTTTTATGGAACCTCTAAAACTATAGTACCTGCTTTAATAGATGTTGCTGAAAAATTTATTAGAATAAGTTTCTTCGTATTTATTTTAAAGGTTACAAAAGCTAAAACAGTAGAAGAATGCGTTAGCCTAGCCTACTTAACACTATGTATTGGAGAGCTTATTTCATTAATGCTGCTATACACATTTTATTTAATATTTATTAAGGGTAAAAACAAAAGTCCTAATGAAGAAACTTATTCAAAATTGTTAAAAGATGTTTTAGTTATTAGTTTACCACTTTGTGCTTATAGTTTTTTAACCACAGGCATTGGCACCATATCATCCTTAATAGTTCCTAGAAGGCTAATGGTTGCTGGTTTTACTTATTCAGAAAGTCTTTCTTTACTTGGGATGTTTTCTGGTATGTCACTTACTATAGCACTTTTTCCTCTTATTGTTATATCTTCTATTTCAACAATACTAATACCTAACCTATCTCAAATGATAGCATCTAAAGATTATGATAACATTAAAGAAAGGACTGGAGAAGTTTTCCAAATATCGCTATTAGTTGGACTTGCCACTACAGTAATTTGTTTTTTAATCCCTAGTGAACTTGGAAGATTATTTTTTCAAAGAGATGATATATCTAACTATATACAGCTTGCTTCTATTACTGCACCATTTATTTATGTATCTGTAACTTCACTAAGTATACTTAATGGACTTGGAAAAAGCAGCATTTTACTTAGGAACTCAGTTTTTTGTTCAATTATAGAACTTGCGCTCATATACATATTATCATCAATAAATTATATAAATGTTTATGGAATAGGTATTGCTTCAATTATAAATAATATAATACTAATAGGTTTAAATTATCATGAAATAAGAAAATCTATTATACCTAATTTTAAATTCTATGATATTACAGTTAGTATTTTAATCTCAATATTAACATATTTTATATTAAGAAGCATAATAATTAATTCAAATAGCTTAAATTTTTACATAAAGACATTTTTACCTATAGCTTTATCGTTCATAATAATCCTTTTAGGTGGAATTAAACTATGTAGTAATAAAACAAAGTAATAATTTATAGTTATCATAGAAAGCTATACAGAGTTGATAAAATCAATTCCATATAGCTTTTTTTACTAACAGAAATCTCTAAATTATAATTCTCCTGGTAACAGTGTAAATTCAGCACTAACTAAAGCAATATCATCATCACTAATATTTCCTTTAGCATCCTCCTCATGAGCTGTTATTTTGTCATTTGCACTTAAATTTATACTGTTTGGAATATTTACTGACCATATCCCATTTTTATCTATTGTTGAAGAACTAGTATTTCCATTTCTAAAGGTAATTATTACTTTATTACCCGGAGTACCTATACCTTTAACTACTTTATCATTTGCTTTAACAGGTCTAGTTATATTTAAATTAGTATAACATTTACCTACCTCTACACTTATTTCATTTCCATCATTTGAATTTTTATCTTTTTCAACAACCTTTATAACATTACCCTGCTTTAAAGAAATTTTATCTGGTACCACTATTGACCAATTTCCATCACTTTTTATTAAACCTTCGGCTTTTGTTCCATCTTGAAATGTTATTTCAATTTTATTACCACTTACTCCTTTTCCACTTATAGTTTTATCCCCTAAAGAAATTGTATTAACAGTTGGCATTTGAGCTTTTTGATCGGAAACTTTTACTAAAACTTCCTGGCTCTTATTTCCCTTTTCGTTTTGAGCATATGCTTTTATTTGATCTTTTGGATTTAACTTAATTTCTTTTGGTATAGCAACTATCCACTTTCCATTATCTCCAACTAATACTTCCTTCTTTGATCCATTAGGGAAGGTTACTGTTACCTTTTTGGCAAGATCGGAAGTTCCTGAAATATACATATGAGTTGTTCTTACTGGTGTATCTATAATTGGAGCTACCTGTTCAAAAACTTGCACATAAATTACAGCAGCATCGTTCCCTGCTGAATCTTTTCCTTTTACTGTTTTTAATAAATTAACTCTTAGAGACACAGGAAAGTTTCCTTCTATTGTTTTTAATTTAGTTTTATCTATTTCAATTCTACTTGTTAAATTATCACTTGTAGTAATGTTCCATGCATAAGCTTTTGAATTTTCTAATATATCTGAGTTTGTAAGCGTTGGTACAAATTTTGATAAAATATTGAAAGATTGGGCATCAATTGCAACGTCTCCAATTATAATAGTATTTTTTCCCTTTACAGATACCACGCTTTTTGCTTTTACTTCATTCCCATCATTATCAGTTAAAGAATACTCAATAGAATATCCTCCTATTTTTGAAGTATCTACTAAGCCATTTATTACAACTTTATCTATTAAATTTTGACCATCTTCATTATCTCTAGCTTTTGTAATTAACGATTTTACATTAAATGAACTGTTAAAATCAACAATTTTACTAGAAGTTACTTCCAATACTGGAACTTCTCCCTTTGATACTTTAGCTGTAGACACAAGGCTTTTATTTCCATTTTTGTCCATTACATATGCCTTTATTAAATCTCCAGATTTTAAAACGGTTCCCCTTGGAACGTTTATTATCCATTTACCGTTTGCACCGATACTTTCTTTAACTTCTTTTCCGTCAGCAAATGTCATAACTATTTGCTGATTTGCACTTCCCTCACCACTTATAGAAGTAGTTTTAGGGTTTATTGATGGATCTATTGATGGTGGTTTAGGCAAATCTGATACTTTAGCAAGTATTTCATCACTACTAACTCCATCCTTATTTTTTTCTATAATTTTTAAAATATCACCTGGCTTTAAAGTTATATTAATAGTTGTAGACCATTTTCCTGAGTTATCTACCACAATATCTTTTAATTGTGACCCATTAGGAAGTGTTATGAATATGGTATTACCTGAAGTTCCTTTACCGCTAATGATCTTATCTCCAGAAATTATTGTATTAATTGTTGGTGTTGGCTTTGACATATTGATTATCTTTGAGGTAACCTCTTTACTTTTATTTCCGTTTTTGTCCATTACATATGCCTTTATTACATCTCCAGATGCTAGAGATATATTCTCTGGTACATCTATTTCCCAATCTCCATTTGTCTTAATTGATGATTTTTGACTACTTCCATCAGGAAAGATAACTACTATATCTTTATTTGTTTCTCCTTGGCCATTTATTTTAACATCGTTAGGCTTTATTGGTTCAAGTATTTTTGGTTCAATTGGATATGGCAATACTTTTCCTATGCTTTTATCGCTAACATTGCCGTTTTTATCTATTTCTTGAGCTGATACTTGATTTTCTGGCACTAAATTCACATTATTAGGTACATTAACGCTAAAAATCCCATTTTTATCAACAGTAGCAGATTGTTTTGATCCATTTTGAAATGTAACTTCTATTTTATATCCCGGAGTACCTATTCCTGTTATCTTTTCATCCTTTGGTGTAATTGGGTCAATAACTGGCTTTGCAACTTTTACTTCTTTATAAAAAAATATTACTTCATGATTTTTATCTAAATTATTAATGAGCGCTGTAGTAGAATTTATTGAAACCCCATCAATTTTAATATATTCAAGATCATAACTTGGTATCTTTGGTGCTATTTTAGAATAATTTTCTCCACCTTTTATAGATAAGCTTATATCTTGTTTTAAATTAGTTCCATCTAATTTTTTATATTTTTCTAATATTGTATAGTTTTCTTTGCTATCTGGAATGCCATTATTGTTTTTATCATCATCATATATAAATATTACTTCATGCTGTTCTAAGACATTGCTTATTTTAATATCAGTTTTACCTGTTAGTTGCCCGTCTAATTTAATATCTATTGCCACAAATTTATCTATCTTAATAGCAGCCTTTGAATAATTTTGGGTTCCTTTTATAGAAGTGATAGTATCAATTGATAAGCTCACTCCGTTATTTTTTTGATATTTTTCTGTAATTGTATAGCTCTCTTCATCATCTGGAATGCCATTATTATTTTTATCATCCTTATATATAAATACTATTTCATGATTTTCATATATATTAGATATACTCACAATTAAGTCTTTCTTCGTATTTCCATCTAATTTAATTTGATAAACCACATAATTATTAATACTTGGTGCATTTTTAAAATAATCTTCACCTGATCTTAAGATTGTCTTAGCATCAGTTTGTAGTTGAGAACCGTCTAATTTTTGATATTTTTCAGTTATTGTATAGTTTTCTTCATCATCCGGAACACCATTATTATTTTTATCATTTTTATATATAAAAACTATCTCATGGTTTTTATCCATATTTGAAATTACTATAGATTTTTTGCCAATTAGCACTCCATCTAATTTTACATCTGAAAACACGTAATTTTTAATAACAGGAGCAACCTTTGTATAAACTTCCCCTACTTTTACATATGAAGTAGTATTATCTTGAATAAAAGCTCCGTCTGTTTTCTGATATTTTTCAACTACTGTGTAACTTTCTTCATCATCTGGAATGCCATTGTTGTTTAAATCTTCTTTATATATAAATATTACTTCATGGTCTTCTGATATATTTGATATTTTTACATCTTTCTTCCCTAGAGAAATTTTATCTAATTTTATATCTATTGCTATATAATTTTTAATTTTAGGAGCTACTTTTGTATAGGTATCTCCTAATTTGATGTAAGTATTAGAATCATTTTTTATCATAGATCCATCTGGTTTTTGATATTTCTCTGCTATGGCATAATTTTCCTCATCATCTGGAATGCCATTGTTATTTTTATCATCTTTATATATAAATACTATTTCATGATCCTTATCTACATTTGAGATACTAATATCTTTGGTATTAGTATAGGATCCATCTACTTTAACGTTTATCGGGGTGTAATTTCTAATGTCAGGAGCTTTTTTAGTATAGTTTTCGCCTAATTTTAAATTAATAGAATTATCTGATTTTAAACTTGTTCCATCAGGCTTTTGATATTTCTCAATTATAATATAATTTTCTTCATCATCTGGAATGCCATTATTATTTTTATCGTCTTTATATATAAATATAACTTCATGCTCTTTTGTACTACTCGTAATAGTAACATTTACGTCTTTATTTCCAATAGATTTGCCATCTACTTTTGCATCAATTGGCACATAATTTACTATATAAGGAGCATCTTTTATATAACTTTTACTCCTTGGTAACTGTGATGATGTATCGCTTTTAATTGAAGTTCCATCTGTTTTTTGATATTTCTCTATTATTATATAATTATCATCGCTTACTGAAAAATAACTATATACAGGCTTTGATCTAATACTTGCAAAACTAAATACTATTAAAAAGAAAATTAAATGTTTTAAAAAATTCTTCTTGTGCATAATACTATATACTTAACCTCCTTTACACTTTAGGTTTAAGTAATTAATTAATTTAAATTGATTTAAAAAAATATGTTTCTAGATAATTTAAAATTAATAATAATATTTTCCCAAAAAATTAAAAATATATTACATGTAAATAATTCTAAAACTGCTTAACTGTTTTTATATTTCATCATATCAATGGTTAATTCAACAAAAATTAAAAATAAATTAAATTTTAAAAAGAACAAATCCAGATATGTAAATAAATTATCTGGATTTGTTCTTTTTAAAATAAAGCTTCTGCAAAATCTCTTGCATTAAATTCTTGAATATCTTCTATCTTTTCTCCAACACAAATATATTTCACTGGAATATTTAACTGATCTTTGATAGAAATGACAATTCCTCCTTTTGCTGTTCCATCAAGTTTAGTCAATATTATTCCATCTACGCTGCAAATATCCATAAACTGTTTTGCTTGAGTTATAGCATTTTGTCCTGTAGTGGCATCTAGTACAAGCAAAGTCTCTTTACTTGCTTTCACATATTCTCTTTCCACAATTTTATTTATTTTGCCAAGTTCTTCCATTAAATTCTTTTTATTATGAAGCCTTCCTGCTGTATCACAAATTAGTACATCAGCAGACCTTGCTTTTGATGCGCTAATTGCATCAAAAATAACCGCTGCAGGATCTGAACCTTCTTCTTGCTTAATTATTTCTACTCCTGCTCTCTCAGCCCATACGACAATCTGATCAATAGCAGCTGCTCTAAAAGTATCAGCAGCAGCTATAATTACTTTGTATCCTCCAAATCTTAGTTTCCTAGATAACTTACCTATTGTTGTAGTTTTACCAACACCATTAACCCCAATTATAAGATATATTTTTGGTGTTACATCTGGATAAAAACTGTTCTTTTCCTCTCCTAATATTTCTATTATTACTTCTTTTAACGCATCTTTAACGTTTCTAGGGTCGTTGATTTTTTGTTCTCTCACCTTTTGCCTTAACATCTCAATTATCTTATCAGATGTAGAAGCACCTATATCTGATAAAATAAGCAGTTCTTCAAGTTCCTCATACATTTCATCATCAATTGTTACTGTCAAGTTTAGCATTTCATTTACTTGATCAGTAAATATATCCTTAGTCTTTTTTAAGCTTTCCTTTAATTTCCCAAAAATATTATCAAACATCTATTACACCACTAAACCTTTCTGAATCTGAAAGCGACACACTTACCACTTTTGATATACCTTTTTCTTCCATCGTTACGCCATAAAGTGAATCACTTACTTCCATTGTACCTTTTCTATGTGTTATAATCACAAATTGTGTATTATTTTTAAGTTTTTTCAAATAATCTGCAAATCTAATTACATTTGCATCATCTAAACTTGCTTCTATTTCATCTAATAAGCAAAAAGCTGTTGGTTTCATCTTTAATATTGCAAATAAAAGTGCTATTGCAGAAAGCCCCTTCTCTCCGCCACTTAACAAATTTATGTTTTGAAGTTTTTTACCGGGAGGTTCTACATTTATTTCTATATTTCCATTTAAAATATCATCTTCTTTTAAGATTAAGTTTCCAGTTCCTCCATTAAAAAGTTCTTTAAATGTTTCATCAAAATGTTTTTTTAATATGTTGAAATTTTCAATAAATATTTCTTCCATTTTAGAAGTAAGATCCCATATTAATTTGTTAAGCTCTTCCTTAGTTCTCATCATATCCTCTTTTTGAGAAACCATGAAATTGTATTTTTCATTTACCTCTTTATATTCTTCAATAGAAGCAACATTCACAATTCCAAGCATATTTATTTTATTTTTTAAATTTATAATATCTTTTTTAAGTTCTGATATATTTTCATGTTTTTTACTTATAGACAGTATTTCTGCATAAGTCATACCATATTCATCATTTATATTTTTAAAAATATTATCTTTTTCAGTTTCATATTTTATTTTTACCATTTCTCTTTTATGTATTTCATTTTCTATACTTGAAATTTCTCTATCCTTATCGTCAACCATGCTTTTTCTTTTATTGTTTTCATCTTTTAACTTAATGTGGTTTACCTCAAGATCGTTTATTTCGTTTTCAAGCTTTAAAAAATTTTTCTTAATCTTTATTAAATCTTCTTCAAATTCAGAAATGTGTTTTTCTTTTTCATTAATTTCACAGTTAAAAGAAACTATTTTTTTATCAAGCAATGAAATTTCATTTATTAAAACTTCTATTTCACCTTTTAATCTTTTAATGAATTCATCTTTACTTATAAGCATCTCTGTATATTTTGCCTTAGATATTTTAATTTCAGTTAAAGACTCCTTAACCTCTTCTTTTTCCTCATTTAAATTAATTAATTTTTTTTCAATTTCTTTAATTTCTTCTTCAAATTTTAGTTTTTCGTTGTTTAAATTTATCTCTTCTTCGTTAATTTTTAAAATCTCTAACTCCATCGATTTTAAATTTAAAATAATAATATTGCAAATCTCATTATTTTCATTTAGACCTAATTCTATAGAATTTAACTCATTATTATAGCTTGAATTTTTGCTTTTAATTTCAGCCATTTCAATGTTCACTTGGTTAATAGATGATACGTAATTTTTATTTAAATCATCTTCTCTGCGAATATCACCATTTATATCGAGAATTGAATTTTCAATTTCTGATAAATTATTATCCAAATTTTCTATTTTATGTTGAAGTTTTTGAATCTCATTTTTTCTTGATAATATACCATAATTTTTAGAATTACTTCCTCCTGTTAAGGAACCTCCAACATTTATGGTTTCCCCTGCAATTGTTACAATTCTAAATGTATATTCACCTTTTTTAGCAATTAATAGCGCAGAATCCATATCTTTAACTATAACAGTTCTAGATAAAGCAAAATTTATTGCAACTTGATATCCTTCATCATATTGAACTAAATCACTTGCTAATCCTATGTATCCATCCATACTTTGTATTTCTTTTGGCAAAGCTATTTTTTTTGGTTTCAATATATTTATAGGTAAAAATGTAACCCTTCCTGATCTTGTGTTCTTTAAATATTCAATATATTCTTTTGCTATATTCTCGCTTTTAACAATAACATCTGATATTGAACTTCCTAATGAAATTTCAATAGCCAGTTCCATTCCGTCTTTTACTTTAATTATCTCACCTAAAACTGAAGAGAATTCATCTTTATTGTTTCTAGCAAAATCAATTATGATTTTTGATGCTTTGTTATATCCTTCATAATGAGTTTCGAGGTTTTTAAGCATTTGAAGATTAGCAGTAAGCTTACTTTTTTCTCTTAAAAAATCATTTAATTCGTCGTTAATTTTCTTTCGTTCTTTTTTTAAAGAATTTATTTTTATATTGCTATTTGACAAATTATCTTCTAATTCCATAGCATATTTAAATTTATTATTTAAAACATCATTTAAATTATCGATATCATCTTTAATATTTACCTGCTTTTTTAATAAATTATCTTTATTTAATATTATACTTTCATGCCTTTGTTTTTCATATTTTTCCTTATTTTGTAAATTCGATAATGTGTTTTTTATTTGTAAAAGCTTATCTTTTATTTTATTGTTATGGTTTGTTATTTTGTTATATTTATTATCATATAAATTAATATTATCTTGGGTATGATTTAATTTGTTTTCTAAACTTGCAAAACTCTGCTTTAATTTTTCATACTCTTCATGGATTTTATTTTTTTCTATTTCCTCTAATTTAACAAAATTAGATTTTTGAGTTGTTAAATCTTCTTTTGTACTAATTTCTTCTTTTGTATATATTAAATTATTTTTTAAATTTTCTATTTTTTCTTTAAATATAAGCTTTGAAGTTGATATCTCATTAATTTTATCTTTTAAAATGCTTTGATCATTAGTTTTTTCACTTAACTCTTTTTCAATTTGAGTTAATTTAAAATCTGTTTCATTAAAGAAAGATTTTAAGGACAATCTATCAAGTTCAAGTTCATTTAAAACAACATTTTTCTCTTTTAAATATTTATATGTTTCTTCCAGTGTTTCCTGTATTCTTTCAATTTCAAATACTTTAATATCAATATCTTTTTGTTTTAATTCATTACTTAATAAAACAAAGCTCTTTGCTTTTTCGCTTTCTATTCTTAAAGGCTCTATTCTTTCTTCATAAGTTACAATAATATCATTTAATCTAATTAAATTGCTCTCATAATTCTCTATTTTTTTTTGAGCTTCTTCTTTTCTCCATTTAAATTTAACAATCCCTGATGCTTCTTCTATTAACCCTCTTCTATCATCAGGCTTACCACTTAAAATCGCATCAATTTTGCCCTGACCAATAATAGAATAGCCTTCTTTTCCAATTCCAGTGTCCATAAAAAGTTCATTTACATCTTTTAATCTACATTGGGTATTATTTATATAATAGTCACTATCTCCATCTCTATAAAGGCGCCTTTTTACAAGCACCTCATTAAATTCAATGGGTAACATCCCTGAATTATTATCAAAACATAAGGAAACTTCGCAAACATTAATGGGCTTTCTAAATGCAGTTCCTGCAAAAATCACATCCTCCATCTTTCCACCTCTTAATGCTTTTACACTTTGCTCGCCTAATACCCACCTTATAGCATCTGAAATATTGCTTTTTCCACTTCCATTAGGCCCAACTATTGCAGTAATGCCGCTGTTAAATAAAATTTCAGTTTTATCTGAAAAAGATTTAAATCCTTTTATCTCTACATATTTTAAAAACATATTTCATCACCATAAAAAACATTTTTTTAAATACAGCTAATATTTAGCTGTATTTTTAATTTAATTTATTTATGATATTTTTTATATAATCCCTGCTGCAAATAAAATAAGAAGTTCCATTTACATATACTCTATAAAAATTATCATCATATTCTTTAAATTCAATGACGGTTTCAGGTTTTCCATCCTTTAATTCATAAGTTATTTTCATAACTGTGTTTAAAGAAACATCAGTTGCACATTCTCCATCGGTTATTAAACCTGTTATACTTTGGTATAAATCTTCTCCTTTTGTTTGATCCATATTTGAATCATTTAAAGTGTAACTATATTTTGAATCCTGTTTAGTTAACTTTAAGGTATATGTTTCGCTTCCATTTTCAATTTTTATATTATCTACTTCATCAATCTGTGGTAAATAAACTAATTTATCCACTAATTCATAAGGGTTAATAGCCAAATCTTCAACTAGTTGTTTAAAAGCTTTATAAACTGTTTTGCCGTCATTTATCCTAACATAGTATTGGCCATTTTCATCTTGCCCGCCAGCAGTTATTTTAAGTGCCTTTCCATTTGAATCCATTGTCATTAATTCAAGTTTAGGATTATCAAATCCAAATTTTGAAAAATCTGAAGCATTTTCTTCGACAACTTCATTTAATGAGAAAGCTGTTATGCTTTTTATAAAATGATCAACTTTTGATTGGTCAAGCTTTATATTAGCATATGGATTATCCATGCTCATGGATGTAATGGTGGAGATTTTATCTGTGTTATTACCATTACTACTACTATCAAAGATTCCCTTTAATAAAATCTCTTTTTTATCTTTTTGCTTTAAAGATATTAAAGTTATTTTATCTGTTGAAATCATATCAATAGAAGTATCTTTTTTATCCTCAAATTTAGTATTAATTGATGATTGAATTCCAGAATACACAGTGTAAATTGAATTATCACCTTCCTTTTTTAAATAAAAGGTGTTTGGAATCGGGGTAACATTTCCAAGTAAAAATATATCTTTATTGCCATCGTTTAATTCAATTGTAACTTGAGCCTTTGGGTTATCTAATCCAAAAGCTCCCAAGTCATCAACATTTTCTGTAATTTTATTTTGATATGATATATTTACAATATCATTTACTACGCTAGATATTGCATCTTTGCTAACACTTGGCATGCCTTCTATTTCCCAAGCTCCATTTACATTGTTTATGACATATTGATTATTTTCATTTTTTAATATAATGGATTTGCAATCTTTTTCTGTGTGATTAAACAACTTCACAGATTGACTATCAGTGCTATTGTCACTTGTTGAATCATTAGGTTTAACTAATTTCAAAGTTACAAATGTGGCAATTAATAAAACCAATACGATAGATGCAATGACAATTTGTTTAATTTTAATCATTAGTAGTTTTCCTCCCACCTAAGAGATAAGACCCACTAGCAATTAATAACATTAAAGGTATTACAAAAACTGGTACACCTACTTTAACTACATTATTTGTTATAGTGCAATTAAAATAAATACATTTAGCTTTTGATTTTCTCATAAAGATTTCCTCCTATACCAAACAACTCCTCCTGCAGTAAAAAACAATAAAGGTAAAACTATTATGCATATTCCAATTTTAATTTGATTATCAACTGTAATTTTTTCCTTAAGAATTTCGCTAATATTATCCTTTGGCAATATCTTTACATTGTATGGATTGTCTGTCATAAAGCTTATTGTTCCAAATAAAAAATCAAGATCTAATTGTGAAGCAGCATTGCTTAAAAATGTAGCATTTGCAAAACTTGAAGTAGAAACCACCATAATTTCTGTATCTTTAGCTGCGCCTGTATTTGATGCTTTGTCAATGACTAACTCTGCAACATTAAATGGTCCTTCTGTATCAGAAGCCTCTTTTTCAATACTTCCCGATTGAGAATCTGCCATTTTATCATAAGATTTAACAGAAGACTTTAGTATTGGAGTTATTTCAAGCGTGCTTTTTCTAGTATCAAGTTCCATGATTGGCATACAAGAGCTTAAATATATTGGTCCTTGCTTTATATCTTCGGTGATTTTATGATCTTGTATACTTGGAATAAAAATATAAGGAGCGCCCTGAATAGCCTTACTTCCATCCCCTTCTATTATTATAGATCTTTTTAAATCTAAACCATATGCATTTATAACTTTCTTTAAGTTTGGAAATTCATCTCTAGTATAGTCAATAGAAAATAGCATTCTTCCACCTTTTGACAGGTAATCCTTTATCTTATCTACTTCAGTTTGAGACAAGTCTGATTGAGGTGAAAACATCAATATCATGTCTGTTGCATCCAATGGAATATCTTGATTATTTAAATTAATCTTTTTAACTTCATAATTTCTATTTTCTATATCTTTAGTTACTGTAGAATCAAGCTCCATTTCCTGGTGTCCTTCAGTTAAATATATAGTTCTAGCTTTATCTGATGTTACATAGCTAATGGCATCAGTAATTCCCTTTTCAACATATGATTGAGTTATGCTTCCTTGAGATGCCATTAAATCTGAATTAACTATAAGTCTATATTTAAGTGGAACAGATCCTACTTTTTCTACTATTATTGACTGCTCACTAAAATTTTTATCTCCAGTATATACATCAAAATACCTAGGATTTTTTTGAGGATCTTTGTACACCACTTCTATATTTTTACTATAAGATTTATATTTATCTACTATTTCCTTATAATCAAGTGGAACAGTTGATTCATCTGCTAAAACAGTAATTTTTATTTTTGAATTAAGATTTTTTAACATTCCTATTGTAATATCTGAAATTGTATAAAGTTTATTTGTTGTTAAATCTATTCTCAAATTTAAAGAAGAGAATATCATATTTATGAGTATCACTATTGCAAGTATCACTGTTATATAAACAGCAAAATAAGTTCTGTATTTTTTTATATCACTAGAAAAAGATTCTTTATTATTTTTCATAAACTTTCCCCTAACTAAGCCTTTCTTGTTGTATTTTCATAATGGTTAAATAAATAAAAACTGCAATAAAAGAAATATAATATACAACAGAGCTTACATCAAATATTCCATTTGAAAAAGTTTCGTATCTTCCTATTAATGATATAAATGTTCCTGCTTGCCCTAAGATTCCATCAAGGCTATCTTTAAAGAAATATACCATAACACATAAAAAAACAATGCCAAGTATTAAAACTGCTAAAGATACTATACGGTTCCTTGTAAAATAAAACAGCACACCACATATTATAACAATCATAAAAGCTATAAACGTAATTCCGCTCATCGTAGAACCTGAGAGAGTTCTAGACACAGAATCTATAACTAAAAGCAAAAATAAAGATATTATAGTTAAAATAGCTGCTACAACTTGGTTTTCTGTAAGTGAAGAAATAAATAGCCCTAAAGCTATATAAGAAGTTCCAAGTAAAAAAAATCCAGCATATGTACTTATTAATTGCATAACTGCAATATCACCGAATAAATTAAGTATGAAAACATAAACGCTGGTTATTAATAAACCTATTATTAACAAACACGTTGATGCTAAAAATTTTCCAATAACTACAGAAAATATTTTAACAGGCATAGTAAATAAAAGTTGATCTGTTCTGTTTTTCTTCTCTTCTGAATATGCTCTCATTGTCAGAATGGGTATTATAAATATTAAAAACGTTGAAAGATAACTTAATACATTTCCAAAATTAGAAGTAGGATATTCTGTAAATAACACATAAAATAAAAATACTAAAGTAGTTATTAAAAGAAATGTTCCAATAAAAACATATCCCATAGGTGATAAAAAATATGATTTTAGTTCTTTTTTAAATACAGCAATCACTATTTTATAGCCTCCTCAATATCTTCAACATTTTCAATATTCTCATCATCTTCCTCATCTATACCATCTTTTGCTGTAACTTGCAAAAATATATCTTCCAAGGAAACATCCATATTTTTCATTAAAAGTATAGGCATTTTAGCTTCACTTAATGCGTAAAACACTTCTTCTCTTAAATCAAAATCTTCATTGTATTTATCAGTACAGGTTATAGAAAAATCAGATGTACCAGCTTCAATGGCACCAGCTTCTTTTACTGTTATATTTTTAATTGATTTAAGCTTTTTTGAAGCTTCAGATGATTTTCCTTTAATCCTCACTAAAATATTTTTAGAGGAAGACATACTTTTAGATAATTCATCTGGTGTTCCAGATGCTACTATTTTTCCTTTATTAATGATAATAACTCTGTTACAAACTGCGCTTACTTCTGGCAATATATGAGAACTTAAAATAATAGTATGTTCTTTTCCAAGATCTTCAATTAATGACCTTATTTCAATTATTTGCTTTGGGTCAAGCCCTACAGTTGGTTCATCAAAAATCAAAAGCTCAGGTTCTCCTAAAATAGCTTGAGCAATCCCTACCCTTTGCCTATAACCTTTTGAGAGGTTTTTAATGAGCCTAGCTCTTACATCAGATATTTTAACTACATCTAATACACGCTCTAAATTATTTTTTATATTTAAGGCTTTTATGTTTTTCATTTCACATACAAATCTTAGATATTCATTTACTGTCATATCTAAGTATAATGGTGGTGTTTCTGGTAGGTAACCTATTTTTCTCTTTACTTCATAAGCGTTAAATAAAATATTTTTATCGTCTATTAGTATTTCTCCACTAGTTGGCGCAAAATATCCTGTTATCATATTCATAGTTGTAGATTTTCCAGCTCCATTTGGTCCTAAAAAACCTACAATTTCACCTTTATTAATAGTTAAATTTAAATTACTTACTGCAACCCTTTTACCATATTTTTTTGTGACATTTTTTATCTTTAGCATGGCATCACCCCACAATTTTTTAAAATATAATATTTAAATACTAAAATAAAACAACTGCTTAAAGCAGTTATTTTAAAAATTTTATTTAAAAACAAATAGAATCATATTAATAATATTATCTTTTTATTCGTCTAAATCATCTATATCGTCTTCTATATCTTCAACTAATGAGTCATAATATTTTACTACTTCATCAAATTCATCGTCTTCTGGTACTATTAGATCTGGTTCATCATCATCTCCAATAACTTTGAACAAATAATTTGAATCATCCTTTGGATTTAAAACTATAATATATTGATTTTCATTATAATCAAAACTATCGATTACTTCGCAAGAAACAATGTTTCCATCTTCATCTTCAAGGTCAACAAGAAGAGGTGCAAGTTCATCGTCTTCATCAAAACCATGATCACAGTCACAGTCTTCTGAATGATCATGACCACAATCACACTCATCGTCATAATGATCATGTTCACAACTACATTCTTTTTCATCTGTGAAATCATTATTTTCTATGTTACAGTCTACTTTCTTTTTATCATCCATATCATCGCCTCCAATTATCTTATCTATATACATTCTACCCTTAAATTTAAAATATTAAAAGTAATTTGTAAATATTATTTTAAAATTATTATTTTATATTAGCAACACCATCATACACTAATCCTCTATTAATATCAATGGTAATAAACACTCCAGTTTTAAGTACGCTTGTTGCATTTTTAGCTTGATAAATAACTGAAATATCTCTTTTTACACATTCAAATATTAAATCGCAAGTTGATGATCCATTTTCAATTATTATTCCCTTTATATTTGGTAAAATATCAATATATTTTGAATCTGGTTCTTTACATACAAAAATATAATCATCAGAATTCTGATCTAATTCGTTTATATCCTTTTCTAACAATGTGCTCCCTGCTACAGATCTATTTCCTATTCCTTTTCCTTGAACTTGAATATCTCCAATTAAATGAACTTTCATTAAATTTGTAGATCCTGAATAGTTTAATGGAATTCCAGCTGCAATCACAACTAGATCTCCTTTTTCTATAAAATCAGTTTTAACAGCAACTTCCTCGGCAAGTTCCCATATTTTATCTGAATCAGTTATGCTGTCTGTAAGCACTGTTGTAACTCCCCAGAAAATAGAAAGTTTCCTTGCAACTTCTGGCTTCATTGTAATAGCCAGTATAGGGCAAGAAGGTCTATATTTTGCCATTCTTTTAGCTGAATTTCCTGTCATTGTAGCGCATATAATTGCTTTTGCGTTAAGCTCAGCAGCCGTTGTACAAGTTGCTATGCATATAGCATTTGGCACATTTTGAAAATGAGTTTCAATTTTCTTTTTAAAATTTATTTCAAATGAAATTGCTTTTTCGGCTTCTAAAGCAATGTGTGCCATTGTTAAAGCTGACTCAACTGGATACTTTCCACTTGCTGTTTCTCCACTTAGCATAATTGCGTCAGTTCCATCTAAAATTGCATTGGCAATATCTGATGCTTCTGCTCTTGTTGGTCTTGGGTTTCTTATCATGGAATCAAGCATTTGAGTTGCAGTAATAACAGGTTTTCCAGCATCATTGCATTTGTGTATAATCATCTTTTGAATACCTGGCAATTGTTCAATTGGAACTTCAACTCCAAGATCTCCTCTTGCAACCATAATTCCATCGGAAAATCTTATTATCTCATCAATATTATCAAGCCCTTCTTGATTTTCAACCTTTGATATTATTTGTATATTATGGCCACAATTGTCATCTAATACCTTTCTAATATGAAGCACATCTTCTGCTTTTCTAATAAATGATGCTGCAACAATATCTACTCCCATTTTACATCCAAATTTTAAATCTTCAATATCTTTTTCAGTTAATGAGGGAAGAGAAGTCTTTATCCTGGGCAAATTTATGCCTTTGTTATTTCCAATTATCCCATCATTATTTACTATACAATGCACTATTTTTTTCTCATAATCTATATTTTGAACTGTTAATGATATAAGCCCATCGTCAATTAAAATTATGTCGGAAATTTTCACATCTTTATAAATATCGCCATATGTTACAGAGCACTTTGTATTGTCTCCTAAAATTTCCTCCTTTGAATATATATCAAATTTATCTGTAGTTTTTACATTAGCTTCTCCACCTAAAAACTTATGAGTTCTTATTTCAGGTCCCTTTGTGTCTAACATTATTGCAATATTTTTATTGTGTTTTTCTCTTAAGCTTTTAACACATTCCATCCTCTTTTGATGCTCATCATAAGAACCATGAGAAAAATTATGCCTTGAAGCATTCATCCCTGCAATGATAAGTTTTTCTAAAACATCATCATTATCTGTGGCAGGGCCAAGAGTAAATATCATTTTAGTTTTTTGCATGATAACCCTCCTAATTTTTAGTTAATGTTAAAAATATTTTATATAATTCTTCATCAAATACCTTTTCCTGCTTTAAGGCTTCTTCAATTGGTACGTTAAAAACCAAATTATTTCTAATGCCTATTGCACTTGAAAAGATGCCATTTGATAAAGCTTCTACAGCATAATATCCAAATTTACAAGCAAGACCTCTATCCTTTCCAGATGGACTTCCTCCTCTTTGAGTGTAGCCTAAGGTTGTTGACCTTGCTTCTATACCAGTTATATCTTCAATTTGTTCAGCTATCTTTTGAGCACCTCCAACACCTTCTGCAACTATTATTAAATTATTAATTCTACCTTTTTTCTTATTTTCCAATATGGACCTGCATATGCTATTTATATCGTAGTTTTTTTCAGGTATAATGATGCTTTCAGCTCCTCCACCTAATCCTGAAAAAAGTGCTATATCGCCACAATTTCTTCCCATAACTTCAACTACACTTACTCTTTCATGAGATCCAGCTGTGTCTGAAATCTTATTTATAGCTTCTAGCACAGTGTTTACAGCAGTATCAAACCCAATAGTATAATCTGTATAGGAAAGATCATTATCAATAGTTCCTGGAATGCATGAAACAGGATATCCCATTTTAGTTAAAAGGTCAGCTCCCTTATAAGTTCCATCACCACCTATTGCAATTAGCCCTTCAATGTTATATGCACGAAGCCTTTTTAAGGCCTTTTCTCTTCCCTCTACAGTTTTAAATTCTTCACATCTTGCAGTATGTAAAATGGTACCTCCTCTTCTAATTATGTCAGATACGGAAGATCTATCCATTTCCCAAAAATCTCCATTTATCAATCCAGTATATCCTCTATTTACTCCATAAACTCTCATACCCTTGGCTAGTGCTGATCTAACTACTGCTCTAATTGCAGCATTCATACCAGGAGCATCACCGCCACTTGTAAGAACTGCTAAAGAATTCATTTAATCACCTCAATCACTTTCTCTATATTAATTTAACATTATTTTCACCAAAATAATTTTTTATTAATTCAAAGCACTCTTCATTTAAGCAAAAATTTCTGTTTAATTCATATTTCTTTCTATCCTCTTTAGTACATAGAAATACTAAGCACTCTCCTTTATATGCATTTGCAAATTTCAAAATTATATTTTTTATGTTGTTTAAAAGCGATTTATCACTGATGAGTATATAATAATTTTTAAAGCTTTGTTTCTTAAGAATATTAATGGAATCACATATTATTTTTGGCTCCTCATCTTCTTTTAAACTAACTTTTCCATTTACAATGACCACATTATCTTCTGAAATTTTTAATTTTTCTTCTTGATAAACTTTTGGAAAGATGATAACTTCCACATTTCCAGTTAAATCTTCTATTGTGATAAATGCCATTTGCTGGTCATTTCTTGTATATTTTAAACTCACATTGGTTATTATACCACCAATTACTACATTGTCTCCATCTTTAACATTATAATATTTGATTATTACATCTCCCAATTCGCTTTCACTATAGGATAATAATTCTGCTACATTAATATTACAATATTTATCTATAGATTCTTCATAATCTTCAAGCGGATGGCCAGTGACATATAATCCTGTAACTTCTTTCTCAAAGGCATAAAGTGTATTTTTATCATACTCCTCTATATCAGGATATCTAATTTGTAACAAGCTAGTATTATCTTTATAAATATCTGTAAATAAATTTAACTGGCCTTCTAAATTTTTCTTCTTTGAATTGTGAACTGATTCTAATATTTTATCATGTACAGCTATTAGTTTTGACCTAAAAACATTAAATAAGTCAAAAGCTCCTGCTTTAATTAAGCTTTCAACAGCTCTCTTATTTACTGCATTTGCATTTATTTTATTGCAAAAATCTGAATAATCTAAAAACTTGCCCTTATTTTCCCTTGTTTCAACTATTGCCTTTATTAAATTTATTCCCACATTTTTAACTGCAAAAAGTCCAAACCTAATAGCGCCTTTATTTACTGTAAACTTTGCAAAGCTCTCATTTATGTCTGGAGGCAGAATTGTTATATTCTTATCTTTTGCAAATCTTACATATTCAGCAACCTTTTTGGCATCACCATAAACTGAATTTAACATTGCAGCAATGTATTCAACTGGGTAATATTTCATCAAAAAAGCAGTTTGATAACCTACTACAGCATAAGCTGCAGCATGCGCCTTTGGAAATGCATAAGAAGCAAAATCCATCATCTGATCAAACAATCTACTGGCAGCTTTTTCATCAATGCCATTTCTAATGCATCCCATTACTTCTATATTTCCATTTTCATCATCAATGCCATATATGAAATTTTTTCTTTCTTTTTCCATAATGCTGTGCTTTTTTTTGGACATAGCGCGCCTTACAAGGTCAGATCTTCCCATAGAATATCCAGCAAGGTCTCTAACTATTTGCATAACTTGCTCTTGATAAACCATGCATCCATATGTTACTGACAAAATTGGTTCAAGCTCTTTAGTTTCATAAAATACATCATCTTTATTTTTTTTGCCTTTTATATAACGTGGGATTTCTGACATAGGACCTGGCCTAAATAGGCTTATTCCAGCTATTATATCTTCCAAACTATCAGGCTTTAAATCCTTCATAAAGCTAGTCATTCCAGATGATTCAAGCTGAAAAACTCCTGTGGTTTTACCTTCTGATATCATTTTATAAACTTCTTTATCGTCAAAGTCTATATTGTCTAAATCAATGTCTATTCCCCTATTTTTTTTTAATAAATCCACTGAATCTTTTAAAACTGTAAGAGTTCTAAGGCCTAAAAAGTCCATTTTAAGAAGGCCAAGTTCTTCTAAAGTTCCCATTGGAAATTGCGCCACAATTGCTTCTTCATTTTTTTGAAGTGGAACATATTCCACTAATGGTTTAGATGATATAACAACACCTGCAGCATGTGTTGAAGTATGCCTTGGAAGACCCTCAAGTATTTTTGCTATATCAATTAAAGCTTTAACATCTTCTTCATTTTCATAGGCAGATTTAAAATCCGGATTTAATTCCAGCGCTTTATCAATAGTCATATTTAACATAAATGGAATCATTTTAGCAATTCTATCAACTCTGCCATATTCATAATCCATAGCCCTTCCCACATCTCGAATACATGCTTTAGCAGCCATAGTTCCAAAGGTGACAATTTGAGAAACATTATCTTTGCCATATTTTTGTATCACATAATCTATGACTTCATCTCTTCTTTCATAGCAAAAATCCGAATCAACATCTGGCATGGATATTCTTTCAGGATTTAAAAACCTTTCAAAAATTAAGTTGTATTTTATAGGATCAACTTTTGTAATATCAAGCAAATAAGAAACTATTGAACCAGCTGCTGAACCCCTTCCAGGCCCTGTTGGAATGCCGTTTTCTTTTGAAAACCTTATAAAGTCCCATACTATTAAGTAATAATCTACGTAACCCATTTTGCTGATAACTGAAAGCTCATAATCAATCCTATTAGTAATTTCTTTTGTTATATTTTTATATTTTTTTAATAGGCCTTTATTGCATAATTCCTTTATAAATTCAAAATGGTCTACACCTTCTTCAAGAGAAAATTCTGGCAGCTTTGATTCTCCAAATTTATAATTAAAATTACACTGGTCTGCAATTTTAACTGTGTTTAACACAGCTTCTTTGGCAAAGGAAAATCTCTCCATCATCTCTTCTTGACTTCTTAAATAAAATTGCCCTTCTCTATACTTCATTCTGTTTTCATCTAAAACTTTTTTATTTGTCTGTATACATATTAATACGTCGTGAGCTTTCCAATCTTCTTTATAAATGTAGTGTACATCGTTTGTTGCAACAAGTGGTATATTTAGTTCTTCCGATAAATCTAAAAGACCTTTGTTCACTAATTTTTGTTCACTTATTCCATGATCTTGAATTTCTAAATAAAAGCCTTCTTTAAAAATTTCTTTATACTTTAAAGCAGCTTCTTTAGCGGAATCTTTCCTGCCCCTTAATAAAAGACTTGAAACTTCACCCTTTAAGCAAGCACCTAAGGCTATTAAACCTTCACTTGAATTTTTTAAAAATTCTTTATCTACTCTTGGTTTGTAATAGTAGCCATTAATAGACCCTTCTGATACTATCTTCATTAAGTTTTTATATCCTATTTCATTTTTTACTAAAAGAACTAAATGATATGTATCATTGCCATTTTCATGGCTTTTTATGTGCATAGAATTTCCTGCCACATAAATTTCACAACCAATTATAGGCTTAATTCCCTCTTGTACACATGATTTATAAAACTCTACACAGCCATACATAGTTCCATGATCTGTAATTGCTAAAGATGTCATTCCAAGTTCTTTTGCTCTTTTAACTAAGTTTGGAATTTTACATGACCCATCTAAAAGGCTAAATGCTGTATGAGTATGAAGTGAAACCCATTTATTATCCATTTAATTCACCCCAAATATCAATGTTTAAATACTATATCAATTTTAACAGTCTTTAAATGTATTTTAAATAAAAATGTATATTTTTTTAAAATTAGTTATTAACATATAAGATAATATTATGTAAAATATTTACTTCTATAAATATTAAAAAGGTGATGCTAAGCATTTAAACTCCGCATCACCTTTTTATGTCATTTATGAATTAAACTTACTTTTCTCTTTCTTTATTAAACTCTAAAGGAGAAATAGGCTTGGACTTAATTGTTGTAATTTTTTGTACAGTTTTAGGCTTAGGATCAGGTTCATTGTTATTAGCCACTTCCTTTTTGTTTAAAATAATCTTTTTAAGCATAAAATCACCTCCTAATTTTATTAAATACTATATGAAAATTATCAATAACTTTTTTATATTCGTTAAAATCATTTTCATTAAAACAAACTAGAATAACTTTTTCAATACATTTATCAAACTTTAAAAATTTTAAAATTGTAGAATAAGCTGTCTTACATGCATCTTTAAATGGATACCCATAAACTCCCGTGCTAATGCATGGAAAAGCAATGGTCTTTATATTATTAATCAGTGCTAATTTTAAAGAATTTTTATAGCAATTGGATAAAATATCACTTTCATCATGGTTTCCATCTTTATATATTGGCCCAACAGTGTGAATAACCCATTTGCAAGGTAATAAATAACCTTTTGTTATTTTAGCATAACCAGGTTTGCAGCCGTTTAACTTTCTGCATTCTAAAAGAAGCTCATGGCCTGCTGCCTTGTGGATTGCTCCATCAACACCGCCCCCTCCTAATAATGAAGAATTAGCTGCATTTACTATTGCATCAACTTCAAGCTTAGTTATATCTGCCTTTAATAAATCAATTCTCTCCATAGATAATATCTAATATCTCCTTTGGGTGCCCTATAACCTTTTTAGCGCCACATTCTACAAGCTCACTCTTTGTTCTAAACCCCCAAAGAACTCCCACTGGGAACATATTGGAGGCTATTGCAGTTTCCATATCAACATTGCTATCACCTACAAATAAAATATCTGAAGTAGGAATTGATAAAAGTTTTGATATATAAATAGCACTTGTTTTATCAGGTTTTATTGGAATATTTGGTCTTTCTCCAAATACACAGTTAAATTTTACACCTTTAAAATAATGATCTACAACTTGTAAAGTAGCATTATGTGGTTTATTTGAAAGCACTGATATTTTTACATTAATTTCATTAAGCTTAAGTAAAAGTTCTTCTATTCCCTCATAAGCACAAGTTTTATCGTACTTACGTTTTTCATAAATTAATAAATACTCTTTTAAAATATTTTCTCTTTCTATGTCAGAAGTATCTTTAGGTACAGCTCTATCTATTAAAGTTTTAGCTCCATTTCCCACAAAATATTTATATTCATCAAAAGAATGGGTATTAAATCCATGATTTTTTAAAACTAAATTTAAACTATCTACAATATCATTTAATGTATTTAATAAAGTACCATCTAAATCAAAAATTACTGCTTTAAACTTCATAAAACACCTTCTTTATTTCTATTATACATAATGATTTGCATAATCAACATTACTTTTTCTTATAAATGCTAAATAACAAGAAAAATAATAAAACAAGAGATATTATAAAGCCTGTAATCCCTAAATTTGTCAATTTATTATTTTGCACAATTATAGAAGATCCTATTATTAAAGCTGCTGTTATTATGGATAATGATAAATTACCAAAAATTCTATTGATATAATAGAGCTGCATATCAGTATTTAATTTAAACCTTCCATTAATAATATCATCTAAAAATTTAGACAACTTAACTGGCAAATCTGGTGCTATTTTCATTAATTTTATTAAACTTCTTAGAAGTTGTAAAGATTCTTTTTGCAGATCAAATTTTTTTATTAAATAATTTTGAGCATATGGTTCTATGGCTGACATAAAAGATAAATTAGGATCAAGTTGCAGAATAATTCCTTCAATTGTTGTAATTCCTTTAAACAATAGCGCTACATTAGATGGAAGTATTAAATGATTTTTTGAGCAAACTTTAGTTACATTGCTAAAAATCTCAGGAAGGCTCATGTCACCAATTGACATGTCATAGTACTTTGAAAACAATTTCCCTACATCCTCAGTTAAAATATCCATATTTAAATCCTTTGAATGCTTGCATAAATTAGCTATAGCCTTTGCTATTAATGCATCATCTTCTTGAACTAAAGCTGCTACAATGTGATTAAGCTTTTCAATGGTTTGATCATCTAGACTACCCATCATGCCAAAATCTAAATAAACTAATTTATCATCACAAACTAAAATATTTCCTGGGTGAGGATCTGCATGAAAAAAACCATCCTCAAATATCTGTTTTATGTAATTATCAATCAAAATATTTGCTATGTTTTTCTTAATATTAAAAAATTTTTTATTCCCTCTGCTTACTTCTTCATCCACATTGATAATATAATCTGATATTTTAATTCCTTTCATAAAATCCATTATTAAAAGATTCTTATTGGAAAACTGCCTATATACCTTTGGACATATTATATTTTCATCTGTATTATTGTTAAAAAACTTTTCAATATTGTTTGTTTCATTGTTAAAATCAAGTTCTATTAATAAAGATCTTTTAAGCTCATCTAACATGTCATATGGATTTATCATATTTGAATTTGGAATGAATTTCATAACTGGAATGGCTTTCTCTAAAAGTTCAATGTCTGTGCTCATTTTTTCATAAATCCCTGGATGCTGTACCTTTACCACAACTTCTGTGCCACTTAACAATTTTCCATAATGAACTTGACCTATGGATGCAGAAGCTAAGGGAATCTCATCTAATTCTTCAAAAAGCTCATCAATTTCCATGTTAGTAGAATTTTCAATGATTTCTCTCACTATTTCAAAGTCATCTGTTTTAACTTGATCTTGGAGTTTTTTAAATTCGCTTATATATTCCTCAGAAATTATATCATCCCTAGTTGAAAGCAATTGCCCTAACTTAATAAAGGTAGGACCAAGATCCTCAAAAGCTTCCCTAACTTCTCCTGGGTTTGTTTGCCTTGCTAAATTAAACAGAACATTATGAGAGGTTAATACCTTTATTATCTCAAGAAGCCTTGAATTTTTACTTAGATTGTTTTCATCTTTAATCATATTTATCTCCACAAAATTTATCTTTTAAGTATCATAATTTTAACATTAAAAATATATTTTGAATATGTATATTTTTATATGCATATATATTAAAAAGATTGTAAACTTTCCTTTAGCAAAATTGAACAATAATTAGCAAATTAAACTATTTTAGATGCATGTAAATGTTTTTATAATAATTTATAATAATATATTGATTTATTAAATTAGCTAATTTAAAATTAATTAAACGAACTTATGTAATAGATAAAATAAATTTTAGACAAGCTCTTATTTTTTTTATTTTTCTAAGTAAATGTTTACTTCCTTTATTTTATTTTGTTGCATAAGTAATATTTTAATTTAAGGAGGGAAATGTTTTATGATGAAGTTCCTACAACGTTTAGGTAAATCTTTGATGTTACCTGTTGCTGTTCTACCTGTTGCTGCTATTTTAATGGGCATTGGATATTGGATCGACCCTAGTGGTTGGGGTGGTGGAAACCAATTTGCTGCCTTTTTAATTAAAGCAGGTTCTGCCATACTTGACCATATTCCAATTTTATTTGCAGTAGGTATAGCGCTTGGTATGTCCAAAAAACAAGATGGAGCTGCTGCAATAAGTGGACTTGTTGCTTTTCTTGTTATAACCACGCTCTTAAGTAAAGATACTGTAGCTATGTTGACTAAAGTTGATGTAGAACAAGTAAATGCAGCTTTTGGGAAAATTGATAATGCCTTTGTCGGCATTATTAGTGGTATTATAGCATCAATTTGCTATGATAGATTCAGTGGTACGCAGCTTCCAACTTTCCTTGCATTCTTTAGTGGAAGGCGATGTGTTCCAATTGTTACTTCCATTGTAATGTTAGGCGTTTCACTTATATTTTTCGTCATATGGCCTCCTGTATATGGAGCATTAGTTGCTTTTGGTATAGGAATGTCAAAACTTGGACCACTTGGAGCAGGACTATTTGGTTTCTTCAATAGACTATTAATACCTACAGGCCTTCATCATGCCCTTAATTCGGTTTTCTGGTTTAGCGTTGCAAATATCGATGACATTGGAAAGTTTTGGGGAAATATCGAGGGTGGAGTAAAAGGGGTTACAGGTATGTATCAAGCTGGATTTTTCCCAATTATGATGTTTGGACTACCTGGTGCAGCTCTTGCAATGTATCATACTGCTAAAGACAATAGAAAAAAAGTAGCAGCATCACTTTTAATAGCAGCAGCTTTCACTTCCTTCTTTACTGGAGTTACTGAGCCTATAGAATTTTCATTTATGTTCTTAGCTCCACTTTTATATGTTATTCATGCTGCATTAACAGGAATATCTATGGCAATTTCAGCAGCATTCCATTGGACTGCTGGATTTGGGTTTAGTGCTGGATTTATAGATTTCTTTCTTAGTTTAAGAATACCACTTGCAAATTATCCATTGATGTTATTAGTTCAAGGTGCAATATTCTTCGTTCTTTATTATTTAATTTTTAGATTTGTAATAGTTAAATTTAATCTTAAGACACCTGGTAGAGAAGACGATGATATCGATGTTGAGGCAGAATCAAAAGTCGCTTTATCTGGTAGCAATTTTGCAGAAATGGCAAAAATAATATTAGATGGACTTGGTGGAAAAGAAAACATAGTATCGGTGGATTTTTGTGTAACAAGGCTTAGACTTGATGTTAAAGATACTACACTTATAAACGATAAAAAGATCAAATCCACTGGCTGTACAGGTGTTATTAAACCAAGCAAAACCTCAGCTCAAGTTATTGTTGGGACAAAGGTTCAATTTGTTTACGATGAATTAAAAAAATTATTATAGAAAAGGCCCACTGTATTTAAACCTTACAGTGGGCTCTTTTAAAATTTAGGTGAATAAATTTCTATTTCCTCCAGCGCAGGCCAAAATTTTCCTACACTTTTAGATTCTTTTGGATTATTCAAAGTTATTGTAATTTTTTTCACCAAAGTATTTTCAGGAAATGTATATGAATACTCATTATTAAACAGCTTACAATCACTTGCACCTGTAGCTATAGTGTTTTTTCCTACTATCTCACATTGAACATTTAAATCTATACTTCTATTTGGATATTGAGGTTCTTGTAAAAACTTAATCACTATATCATCTAGAATGATTCCCTTTTCGGGCAGAGCAATTGTCAAAGTAGCAGGCCATTTATTATTATTTGAACACCACCATGTAGAAGAGTTACCATCTGTTAACGTATTAGTATCTCCTGTTCCATCTGCAATAATTGAATATTTATTTGCAATATTTATAAGTTTTATGCTTCCAGATGCGCTAGATACATTTTTAGGGGTTCCTCTAAATATATTATACAAAAGCACAATAACCACCGCTAAAACAAAAATGCTAAAAATAAATAACACTCTCTTTTTCATTTCATATTCTCCTATAATAGTTTTAGTTAGTTTAACCAAAATTTCCAAAATCTATTATAAGAAATCAGCAACATATCAATTTAAGTATTAAAACTATAAAGCCGATATGAGATTTTCATCTAATTCATCTAATACTAGAAGTTTATTCATTAATGCATTTGCTTTGTTAATGTCAAAATTATCATAAGCTTGTTCATAGGCCCATTTTGAAATTTTTTCATGTTTAGGATGACTTGGATCATTATATATATTTAAAAAATCATAATATCCATAGATGCCTCCGCAATCTTCAGGAGGGCAATTACCCTTTGCTTTAATAATTTGAGGATAGCTATAATTATAATTATATAATTTTTCTAAAGGCTCAATTCTGTGTTCCCACCAGTCACCAAAATCATAAACATAAGTAAACTTTTCACAATTTTCAAAGTATTTGTTTATTGTGGTTGTTTTAGCATCTTTTATTGAAACATTATTTATTGTATTGTTTCTAACGCTTTTTTCATCTATATTTGAAACAATTAACTTCAAATCTTTAAATTGGAACCTATATAAGTGAAAATTATTCCATCCCATTGCAATTTGAATAACTTCATGTAAACGTTTAAAGGTCATGTCCGAAGGTATAATAACCTTTCTCCAAATTACCGGATGAGACCCCTTTAAAGTAATCTTAAATAAATATGCCTTCAACATATTCACCTCCACTTTTAATATATTATATCACAAATTATATATAAAAAAAGTAATAGATTAAAAAACATTTTTAATGTTTTTTTAAACATATTACTTTTTACTTTGTAATTTTCGACTATAAATATATATTCAATGTAGATGTACATATGTTAAAATTTTATCTAAATTCCTAGTTTTTCAACTGATAATATACTGGTTTGTTGTTTGACAAAATCGCTTATTTTAATTCCATAACTCTCAAAATACGGCACAAGATCTGCTTTGCACCCAAAGCTTAAAAGGAGAGCTAAAATATCAGAGTTTATATATAAACTCATATTTTCTTTTATTGACATTTCTCTATAGGTTTTATTAAAATAAACAAATGGGCCATATCCAAATTTTTCGTATATCTTTATAAAAAAATATAGCTTTTCATTTACAAGAAGATCGCCAAATGATCTTTTTTCAATTACAATTTTATTATAAATATCATTTTGAATTAATTTTCTATCCTTCCCATAAAGCCAGCTTATATTTTCATTTAAATATTTTTCTTCAAATATACGAGCATAGATGTTATTCCACACTTCATTTAATTCCAAACCTTCCTTGTCATATATAAATATACCTTGGTATCCATGAGCTATTTCATGGCATGACGTCCAAGACTTTTTTAAAAAAGAATTAACAGAATAATTTTGTGCATCTGCAATATAATCATTTATATAATAAGCGCCCCCATTAATTTTATCAAAATCAGCTTTTATAAAAAACCTTACTTTATTTATTCTATTTACAATTGAAAAATCGCTTTCTGACACTCCTGCAACTTTATCATATAGTTGTATCATTGTTTTATAATAATTTAAAAGTTCATCAATAGATTTAAAATCTTCCATGTTCCTTAAATTATCCCTATCTATTACAGGTATCAAAAATTGTACAAAACCACTTTTTAAAATAGCAAAATCGCTATTATTTAAATCCCAAAATTTAAAAAAACTCTCCTCATTTTCACCTAAACTATAGGAAGGAAGCTTTTTCATAGAGCTTTTTATTTCATATTGTATAATAGGTTTTTCTTTAGAAGTGGTATAGGGGGTCACTATAAATGGAACAGACAAATTAGAGTTTTTAAGATATACAGTTTCGCATCCCTTTGGTATAATAGCGCTGCTTTCATTTTCCTTAAAATCATTTAAGAATTCAATTTTAAGATCTTGATTAAAATTTGGATTAATTTGTTTTATAATTAATTCCTCATTTGCAGGAAGTATAATGCCTAAAGCTTGCTTATCTTGATAATTAGACCTACCAAAGCCTATATTATCCATAACTACTTTATTTTCAGATTTTAATGTATTTATAAATTGAAATGTTTCACCGGATTTTAAAGGTTTTTCTTTAGCTTGTGCAAAAACTAAATTTGAAACAAATATCATCATAAGCAAAATATTAAATATTCCAATAAAAGCCTTTTTTATATCAAAGCCCTCCATTACACTTTCAATATTTTTTTAAATTACATTAAAATTTTTCATAAATTTAATTACTATGATACCATTTTTTAATATAAATGTAAATATAAAAAAAGATCTATCTGTTTTTATTCCAGTATATTGCTCTTTATATTTTAATTTAATATGATTTTCTTGTGCCTCAAAACTATTATTGTTTATTTGACCTTTTGTTGATACTCTATAATAATGCAGAAAATTTATATTATGGGGGGTTGCAAATATTTGCGACCCTCTTTAATTTCTATTGACAAATATATCGACCTCCGTTATAATAATATCGTTAACCGATATAACGGAGGGAGATATAATGTTAGATACTTATGTTAACATTGCACTGACGGAAGGCATTTACTACATCCTACTTTCATTGCTCGAACCCATGCATGGATATGGAATTATGCAAAACGTGGAAAGGCTTAGCGAGGGGAGGGTAAGACTTGCAGCAGGTACACTTTATGGTGCAATCAATACCCTGTTGGAAAAGTCGTGGATTCGTGCTTTGCCAAGTGATACTAATGCAAGAAAAAAAGAGTATATTATTACCGAGCAAGGAGACAGTGCGCTGAAAATAGAGCTTGCACGGCTC
>JAVBPD010000101.1:0-27199 GCA_031549885.1 Clostridiaceae bacterium | reverse complement strand
AGCTCTATATCCTTATTGATGCTTTCTAATTCCTTGTTTAAATTAGGTATATGGTTAATTCTTTTGCTTACTAATTCTTCATAATTTAAATTAAAAACAGATAAATTTTCATTTAAATTATTAATTTCATTTTGAAAAGCTTCCTCTTTTATTTTTAAATCTTCAATTTCTCCAGTTTCATCGGTTATGCGCTTTTTTACTGGCAAGAAATCCTTTACTAATTTATAGTTGTTTAACTTAATTTCGTCCTCATCTATTTGACTATTTTCAATTATAAGCAGATTAAGATCATCTTTTAATGATTTTCGCTCACTATCCATTATCCATAAGTTCTGTATTTTCATGTATTCTTCATTAAAAATTAAAATATCTTTTTTTGCTTTTTCTCTCTCTAATAGCTTTTTTTCATAAATATCCTTCATGTTTTTAAGATCTTCTTCATCTACACCTTCAAAGCCCTTATATTCACCTTGAATATTAGCATAGTTAATCTCTAAATTATCTTTAAACCTTTTAATTTTAGCTGATAAATCTGTGCCATATTTCTTTAAATCAAATAACCTTTCAATAAGGCCTCTTCTGTCTTTAGGAGAGGTTTTTAAAAACTCTGAAAATTTACCTTGGGGGAGCACCACTGCAGTTACAAAATCATCAAATGTAAGGCCAAGCACATCATCGTATAATATTTTTTCTATTTCCCTATCCTTTTGACCGATTATTTCATCATTCTTTAACATTTTAATGCTCTTTGTTTTATAGGACCCATCTTTTGAATTAATTACCCTTTCAATTTCATAAATATCATTTCTTATTGTAAAGGAAAAGCTTACAAAAGCAGTTTTACAATTGGTATTTACAAATACACCATCTCCTCTGTCTATTTTCCCAAATAGCGAAAAGGTAATTGCATCTAATATGCTAGATTTTCCGCTTCCTGTAGGGCCAAATATGCCAAACATTCCAAAGGAAGTTATCTTTGTAAAATCTATTGTCTGCTTTTCAATAAAGCTATTAAACCCTGAAATTATTAATTTAATTGGCTTCATTAAAATCACCATCCGTTAATATCTCATTGAACACATTCATTATTTCACTTGAAGGAACTTTGCCCTTTTTAAATTTATAAAAATCAAAAAATATTTCTTCCATAGTTTTTAAATTTAAGTCCTCTATTTCATCAATTGTCATTTCGCTTACATTTAAGCAAGGTTTAATCTCCACTATGTCCTTTTTAATCTTTTTTAAATTAGTAATAAGCTCCCTTTCTAGGAAGTTTTCACAGTATATTTCAAAATAAACATAGCAATTTCTATCTTTATTTTTTTCACATAATTCTATGGCCTCTTCAGAAGAGTATGCAGTCCATATTTCTATAGGTTTATAGTCATTTAAATATTCTCTTTTAATTTCAGGAATTGCTCCTTTTTTTATATTAATTACATTTACAGAGTTTTTATTATTTCTTTCAGATTTTGAATATTTAATTGGAGCACCGCTGTAGCTTACCTTACATTTATCATGGATAAAGTTTTGAGCCTTATGAAGGTGCCCTAAAGCATAAACTTGTGGTGATGTTGGCAAATCCTTCATATTAACCATGAGGCTGCCTCCAAGTATTTCCCTTTCAGAATCGCTAGGCTCTCCATTTTGAAGAAATAAATGAGCCATTACTATATTTATAGATTCTTCTGAAAAATTGTCAGAAAGCTTATTTAAAATGTCTCCCATGTCTTTAGAGTAATTCTTTTGCAGATTAATATCATCTATTTCACTTTCTTTTATACTCAGCCTAGTTTTATCATGTAAGTATGGAAGCGTAACTAATGATGCTATTTCACCATCTTTGCTTATTTTAATAAACCCTTCACTAGATTTAATTATTTCCCATTTTCCATATAAGCCTTCAGGGATAATTGTGTTTATGTTTCCGATGAATATTATTCCAAAGTCCATGGATAATGAATTTAATGCTTCTAATTTTTCTGGGCTGTCATGATTTCCAGATATAATTATTATAGGCCTTTCTCCTTTTTTTGAATATTTCTTTAAATATTTGTATAAAATGCTTTCAGCTCTAAAAGGAGCTATTGGACTATCAAATATATCCCCTGCAATTAGCATCATATCTATATTTTCTCTTTCTAAAATAAGATATAGCTCTTCTAAAAACATATTCTGCTCATCAAACCTTGAAAGACCATCTAAATTCTTCCCTAAATGCCAATCTGATGTATGTAATATTTTCATTTTAGCCTCCAATTTTTATAGATTTAAAATGCTGTTATAAGCTAATATAATCCCAACCTTTGTTTGATTAAATATTAATCCTCCCTGATAATATGCCACATATGGTTCTCTTATTGGAGCATCACAGGACAATTCAATGGAGCTACCTTGAATAAAGGAACCAGAGGCCATTATAACCTTATCATCATATCCAGGCATATCCCATGGCTCACAAGTAACATATGAATCAACTGGAGATGCATATTGTATCCATTTGCAAAATTCAATTACCTTTTCAGGGGATTCTAATTTTATTGCTTGCACTATATCTGATCTATAATTTGAAGATTTAGGAATGGTTTCATATCCTAACAATTCTCCCATTTTAGCACAAAGAATAGATCCTTTTAATGCTTCCATAGTTATTAATGGTGCTAAAAACAGACCTTGATACATATTCCTCATAATTCCAAAATTAGAGCCACATTCTGATCCTATGCCAGGAACTGTTAACCTATAAGCAGCTTGTTCTACGAGCTCCTTTTTACCAGCTATATATCCTCCTGATGTTGTAATACCTCCTCCAGGGTTTTTAATTAAAGAACCAGCTATTAAATCAGCTCCAATATCTGTAGGTTCAATTACATCTACAAATTCTCCATAGCAATTATCAACAAAGACTATTAAATCCTCGTTTATTTCCTTAATTTTTTTAATTACTTCTTCAATATGCACTAAAGATAAGCTTTCCCTAAAACTATAACCTCTGCTTCTTTGAAGGTGGACCATTTTAATTGTCCTATCCTCTTTTAAAATATCTAAAACCTTCTCTATATTTACTCTAAAGTCTTTGTTAAGAGGTACCTCTTTATAAAAAATTCCATAATCCTTTAATGAGCCTATACCTGTCTTTTTTCCTATTCCAATAGCATTGTGCAACGTATCATAAGGTTTCCCTGAAGCTGCTAAAATAGTATCATTTGGCCTTAAATTCCCAAATATTGCGCTAAAAATTGCATGAGTGCCATTTACAAAATGAGGTCTCACAATTGCACTTTCTGTATTAAAAATACTTGCATAAATTCTATCAAGCCCATCTCTACCTAAATCCCCATATCCATAACCTGAAGTCCCTTGAAAATGTGATTCAGACACTTTTTCTTTGTGAAATGCATCTAAAACTTTCACTGTATTAATTTCTTTTTTATTTTCAATTTCTACAAACTTATCTTTAATTTCTTCCATTGCTCTTTCATAAATTTGTATTATCTGGTCTTTTATCTTGTATTTTTCTAATAAGTACTCTTTTAAATTTTTCATCTTTTCCCTTTCAATAAAAAAGAATAGGTATACTCCCTATTCTTTGTGTGTATTTTCCTCAAAATTTGAACTTGTGGTATTGAATAAAATTGCATTTGCAGGAACTATAGTGGATATTGCATGTTTATATATGATATATTGTTTACCTGAATTATCTAAAACAATTGTAAAGGAATCAAATCCCTTAACATAACCTTTTAATTGAAATCCATTTGTCAAAAAAATTGTAACTAATGTTTTCGATTTTCTTGCCCCATTTAAAAAAATATCTTGCAGATTATTTGTTGTTTTATTCATAATTTGCTCCCTCCTGATAGATATAATTAATATTTTCTATAAATTTTAATATAATCCTTTATTTTATTTATCCTAAACCATTATATAAATCTATTATTTTCTGTTTTAAATGATACAAATCTTCATATTCTAAAGTATTAATCCACTTAGCTTTTTCCACACCTCTAAACCATGTAAGCTGCCTTTTTGCGTAATTTCTGCTTCTTTTTTTTATTAAGTTTACCATGGTCTCATAATCAATTTTTTTGTCTAAATAATCTAATACTTCTTTGTATCCAATTCCCTGCATGGACTGATTTAATGTAGTTAGACCTAAATTTTTAAGTTCCATTACTTCATCTATTAAGCCATCATTTAACATTTTGTCTACTCTTTTATTTATTCTTTCATATAATTTAGTTCTATCCATGTATAGGACTATATATTCATAATCATAAATAGCTAAGCTTTTTTTATTTAGAGCATTAAATTCACTAATTGGCTTTCCTGTTAACTTATAAACTTCAAGTGCCCTTATAACTCTTTTTAAATTATTATAAGGTATTGCATCATAAGAAATTTTATCTTTTTCTAGTAAAAGAGAATGAACATATTCTTTTCCATTTTCTTCTGCTAAATTCTCTAAGTAGTCTCTGTACTTTTCATCTCTACAAGCTTCTGTAAAATCGTAATTCTTAACAACTGAATCTATGTACATCATTGTGCCACCAGTAAGTATAGGTACTTTATCTCTTCCCATAATTTCATTGATTTTTAAAGTGCAAAGCTCTTTAAAATTAGAAGCACTAAAACAGTCAAATGGAGAAATAATGTCAATTAAATGATGTGCAACTCTCTCCTTCTCTTTTTCTGTGATTTTTGCAGATCCAATATTTAATTTTTTGTATATTTGCATGGAATCACATGAAATAATTTCACCATTTAAATCATTTGCAGCTAAAATAGCAAGTGCAGACTTTCCAACTGCAGTAGGTCCAGTTATTACCAAAATCTTTCTCATTAATTCTATATCCTTTTAAACCATTTTTCAATATCTTTAAGTGAATATTTGATTATAGTAGGCCTTCCATGTGGACAAGTAAATGGTTCATCTATGCTCTTAAGCTCATTAATTAATGACACCATCTCTTCATAAATTAACCGATCCATAGCTTTTACAGAAGCCCTGCAAGCAATTTGTGCAATTTTATTATATCTTACTTCGCTTTCTTTGCCTGACCCAAGAGATTGTAAATTTATTAAAACATCCATAAATATTGATTTAGGATTATTATTTCCTAAAAAAATTGGCACTTCTTTTAATGCAATAGTATTTTTGCCAAAATATTCGAAAATAAATCCAGAATTTTCAAAAATTTCTTTATTTTCTTCTACAAAAACAGCTTCTCCAATGGTTAATTCTATAATTTCAGGCATTAATAGAATTTGTGATACAACCTTTCTCTCTTTAATGTTTTTCATATACTTCTCGAAATTTATTTTCTCGTGAGCTGCATGTTGGTCAATCATATATAGACTTCCATCATGCTGACAAATTATATACGTATTGTTAAATTGACCAATAATAGAGAGATTAGGAAATTTGCCTTCTTTATCTTTAAACTCATTAACTGGAGCAATTTTATCTGCCTTTTCATTTAAACTACAAATTGTATTAGTTCTGCAATTTAAATCATAAGGAATTAGGACTTCACTTATATTTATTTTTTCTTGAAACATTTCAAAGGGCTCATAATTAGTATCTTTACTTGCAATTTCAAATTTTTCTTTTTTAAAATAGTCTCTAAGAGCTCCATGAACTCCTTCAAATACTAAAGAAAAAATTTCTTTTTCTTTTAAAAATTTCACTTCCATTTTTTGAGGATGAACATTTACATCTACAAAGTCTGGAAATGTCTCAATATTTAAAACAAAGAAAGGAAATTTATTTATCATTATAAAAGACTTAAATGCGTTTTCAACAGCTATGACCAATGCTTTATTCTTTATATACCTATTGTTAACAAATAAGGTTTGATTATTTCTATTTCCTCTAGATATTATTTCATCTCCAACAACTCCTGAAATTGTTCCAATATCCTTATGGTATAATACATCTATTAGATTATCAGAAAAAGTCTTACCATAAATTGAAAAAATAGCTTCCTTTATATTTTTATTTCCATTTGTATGAAGAACCTTTTTATCATCTTTATATAAACTAAATGATACATCAAGATTTCCTAGTGCAATTCTTGTTACTGTATCGCTAATTACAGAAAACTCTAAAGCAGATTGTTTTAAAAATTTAAGCCTTGCTGGTGTAGAAAAGAAAATATCATTTACCAAAACTTGAGTTCCATTTTGCATGCCAACATCTTTTATAGATCGCATGCTCCCTCCCCATATTTCTATTTCCCTTCCTAATTCATATTCCTTTATTTTGCTTTTTAAGGAAACTTTTGAAACAGAGGCTATACTAGGAAGTGCCTCTCCCCTAAATCCCATGGATTTTATGTTATATATATCATCAATATTTTTTATTTTGCTTGTAGAATGAGGCATAAAGGCTTTTTCAATATCATCTGGATGTATTCCATCTCCATCATCTAATATTCTAATGCTTCTCCTTCCACCATCTTCCACGTAAATATGTATGTTTTTGCTATTTGCATCTATAGAATTTTCTATTAATTCCTTAATAACAGATGACGGCCTTTCCACCACTTCCCCAGCAGCTATTTTGTTAAATGTGTCTTTATCTAATAGGTTTATTCTATCCAAAATACCACCTTATTTTTTAAGTTTTTCATAAATTTCATAAAGCTTAGTTAATGCTTGCATTGGTGTTAAGTTCATAATATCTATGTTCTTTATGTCATCTATAATTAAATTCTTTTCATCATCTATTTCATTTTCATTGTTAAAATTATCGTTATGATTTTTATTAAGAAGAGAAAATTTTTCAAATTCAACCTCTTTAAGTATTTCATTTGCCCTTTTAATTACTTCATCAGGAACTCCTGCAAGCCTTGCAACATCTATACCATAGGATTCATCCGCTCCACCTTTTACTATTTTTCTTAAAAAAATTATATCATTATCTAACCTTTTTACTTTAATAGAGTAATTTTTTAATCCCTTTATAGTGTTTTCTAGTTGAATTATCTCATGATAATGAGTTGCAAACAATGTTTTACACCTTAAAAAATCCTTAGTGCAAATATATTCTACAACTGCACTAGCAATAGACAAACCATCAAAGGTAGATGTTCCCCTTCCAACTTCATCTAAAATAATTAAAGATTTAGTAGTAGCGTTTTGAAGTATGTTGGAAACTTCCCACATTTCAACCATAAATGTAGATTTTCCTCCAACTAAATCATCTGAAGCCCCTATCCTTGTAAATATCTTATCACAGATTGAAATGCTTGCATAACTTGCTGGAACAAAAGATCCCATGTGAGCCATTATTGTAATAAGTGCTACTTGTCTCATATAAGTTGATTTGCCTGCCATATTTGGCCCAGTAATTATGATCATTTGATCATCGTCTATATCGATCTTAGTATCATTTGGCACAAAATCTCCTCTTTTTAAAATCCTCTCAACAACAGGGTGCCTTCCATCTTTTATTATAACTTCACCATTTTCAGAAATAACAGGTTTTACATAATTGTAGTTTTCTGCAACAATTGCAAGAGAAAGCATTGCATCTAAAACTCCTATTATAGATGAAGTCTTCTTTATTCTATCCTTTGCAACTTCTACTTTATCTCGTATAGATACAAAAACTTCGTATTCTAAATTATTTAAACCCTCTTCAGCACTTAAAATTTTTTCTTCAATAACTTTTAAATCCTCTGTTATAAATCTTTCAGCATTTGTCAGTGTTTGTTTCCTAATATATCGACCTTCTGGAATTAAATTAAAATTTGCTCTTGTAATTTCAATATAATATCCAAATACTTTGTTATATCCTACTTTTAAAGACTTTATACCAGTAAATTCCCTTTCCTTTCTTTCAAGCTCTAAAACCCAAGCTTTTCCATCTCTTTTGGCTGATCTTAATTCATCAATTTCTTTATTAAATCCGTCCTTAATTATATCTCCTTCTTTTATAGAAACAGCTACTTGGTCCATAATTGACTTATCTAAAATATCATGTATATCTAAAAGCAAGTCTAAATTATCATGGACATATTTTAAAGATGCAGTATTGCAATTTTCTATAGATTCCTTTAACCTTGGTAAATTTGAAAGAGAGTTTTTTAATGCTATTAATTCCTTTGCATTTACACTTTTTGAACACACTTTTCCAAGTATTCTTTCAATATCATATATTTTTGAAAGGGATTCTTTTATGTTTTCCCTCATCATCACATTATTTTTTAATTCTTCAACAGAATCAAGCCTATTTTTTATCTTTTTTTCATTATATAAAGGAAGCTCTATCCATTTTCTAAGCGTCCTACCTCCAATGGATGTAACTGTTTCATCTAAAACCCAAAGAAGGGAGCCTTTTTTGCCTTTATCTTTTAAATTTTCTAAAAGCTCAAGGTTTTTTTTAGAATTTACATCTATTGTCATGAAATCCTTTGTATTATAAAAATCAATTTTATCAATATGGCTTAAGGATGATTTTTGAGTGTATTCAATGTATTTTATTAATTTAAAACACACTCTTTTTAATCCATAAGATTGAAGCTTATGATAGTTTGAAAAACTTCTTTGCAAAATCTTATCCATATTTAATTCGTCTTCATCTGCATAGGATATTAATGTATCAATTCTGTCTTTTAACAGTTTTTCTAAATATGCATTTTCTTTAAATAGTATTACCTCTGAAGGAGAAACTTTGCTTATTTCAGAAATAAACGATCCTTCTTCAAAGGCAAAATTTGTAGATTTAAATTCACCAGTTAATATATCACAAAAGCTTAAAAAAACTTGATTCATTGCTACAAGTGCACAAAGTATATAATTATTCTTTTTATCTTCTAAAAAAGATGTATTAATTAAGGTTCCTGGAGTTATAACTTTTACAACGTCTCTTTTCACTATTCCTTTGGCATCTTTAGGATCTTCCATTTGCTCACAAATACAAACTTTATAGCCTTTATTAACAAGTTTTCCAATGTAACTTTCAGCTGCATGAAATGGCACGCCACACATAGGAGCTCTTTCAGAAAGTCCACAATCTTTTCCAGTAAGGGTAAGCTCTAATTCTTTTGACGCAATTTTAGCATCTTCAAAGAACATTTCATAAAAATCTCCAAGTCTATAAAAAATAAGCTCATCTTTATACTCTTCTTTTATCCTCATATAGTGCTGCATCATAGGACTTAAGGCCATAAAATTATATCCCCCTCATTAATTAGAAACTTCTCCTAAAAGAGAATGAGTTCTAACATCTGTAATCTTAACTTTCACTATTTTTCCTATCATATCATTATTACAAGAAAAATTAACAAGCTTTCCTCCTTCAGTTCTTCCCATAAGCTTTGATTCATCGTTTTTACTAGGCCCTTCTACTAAAACATCAAATTCTTTATTTAAACATTTTTTATTATTTGACAATGATATTTCATTTAAAGCTTCAACTAATTTATTAAATCTTTTATGCTTTACTTCATCGTCAATATCGTCATCATACTTATACGCTATTGTACCTTCTCTCTTTGAATAAATAAATGTATAAGCTGAATCAAATTTAACCTTTTCACAAAGGGAAATTGTTTCTTCTACATCCTCATTTGTTTCTCCAGGAAATCCAATTATAATATCTGTAGTTAATGAAATCTCCGGTATTTTATTTTTTATTTTGCAAACTAAATTTAAATAATCTTCCCTTGTATATCCTCTATTCATGCGCTTTAAAATATTTGTAGATCCTGACTGAACTGGTAGGTGAATTTGATTTACGATTTTAGAGTTTTTAGAGATTACATCAATTAATTCATCAGTTAAATCTTTTGGATGTGATGTCATAAATCTTATTCTAAGTATTCCTTCTATTTTAGAAATAGCCTCTAAAAGTGAAGCAAATGTTACATTTTCATTTAAATCTTTTCCATATGAATTTACGTTTTGACCAAGTAAAGTAATTTCTTTATATCCTTTTTCTGCAAGATCTTTTATTTCGCTTATAATATTAGCTTTGTCTCGACTTCTTTCCCTTCCTCTTACAAATGGTACAATACAATAAGTGCAAAAATTATTACATCCATACATTATTGTAACAAATGCTTTAATGGTGCTCAATCTGTCTACAGGAATTCCTTCTACTATTTTTTCTTCTTTATCATATATTTCAATTATAGATTTTTCTTCTTGTATTGATCTATTTAAATATTCGGGAAACTTGTATGAATTATGAGTTCCAAATATTATGTCCACAAAAGGATATCTTTTAATAAGCTTCTGAGCCATGCCCTTTTGTTGCATCATACACCCACACACAGCTATTATTAAATCCTTTTTTTTCTTCTTTAACCCTTTTAACTCTCCCAAATTACCATATACTTTAAGTTCTGCATTTTCTCTAACACAACACGTGTTGAATATTATTATATCAGCTTCTTCTCTTTTTTTGCATTTAATGTAATTTAAATTATTAAGCATGCCTGATAATTTTTCAGAATCTTCTTCATTCATCTGACATCCCCATGTTTCAATAAAGTAAAATTTACTCATTAAAAAGTACACCTCAAATTGTATTAACTAAAAGAAAGTCTTAAGTTTCTGTGTTTTTTAGCCTTCTTTTGTTTATAAATAATTATAAACTATATGTATATAAAAAAAAAGTGTTAAAAAATTGACACTAAAAATAACATTTAATATAATGAGATTGAGAAATACGTTTTCATTAATTTCCTAACATAATGATTAATAAAGGAAGTGTTTTTTTTGAAATTATCCAATAGAGTACAAAACATGATCTATTCACCTATAAGGAAGCTAAATCCTTATGCTGCAGGGGCAAAAAAAGAGGGCGTTTCAGTTTATCACTTAAACATTGGACAACCAGATGTTGAAACTCCAGAACTATTTTTTGATGCAGTAAAAAATTTTGAACAAAAAGTTCTCTCTTATTGTGATTCCCAAGGTATAAACCCATTAATACAAAGCTATATTGAATATTACAAAACTATTAATTTAGACTTTTCTGAGGATGAGCTTCTTGTTACAAATGGCGGCAGTGAAGCATTGTTATTTGCATTCTCGGCTTGCCTTGATAATGAAGATTCAGTATTAACTTCCAACCCATTTTATACAAATTATAGAAATATAGCAGATATTGTTGGAAATAAAATGGTTGTATTTCCAACTAAACCTGAAGACGGTTTTAGACTTCCTTCATTTGAAGTTTTAGAATCTTGTTTAAAGCCAAATACAAAGGCACTACTTCTTTCAAATCCAGGAAACCCAACTGGTGTTGTTTACACTAAAGAAGAAATAGATAGGCTTTGCGATCTTTGCATTAAACACGATTTATATTACATCACAGATGAAGTTTATAGAGAATTTATTTATGAAACCGATACAAATTATTCACCACTTTATAGAGAAGATATGAAAGATAGAACTGTTTTAATTGATAGCGTCTCAAAGAGATATTCAGCATGCGGTGCAAGGGTTGGAGTAATAGCATCTAAAAACAAAGAACTTATACAAAATGTACTTAAAATGTCACAAGCAAGGTTATGCTCACCTACATTAGAACAAGTTGGTGCTACTGCTTTAATTAAAACACCAAAGGAGTACTTTGATTCCGTTAGAGATGAGTATAAAAAACGCAGAGATACATTGCATTCTGGATTATCCTCTATACCTGGAGTAATATGTGAAAAACCTGCAGGAGCGTTTTATATAATAGCAAAACTTCCAATTAAAAACGCTGAAAATTTCTGCAAATGGTTATTAACTGATTTTAGGGTAGATAACAAAACAGTTATGATGGCACCAGCTAATGGATTTTATTCTGATCCGCTTACTGAAGGATTAAATGAGGTTAGATTCTCCTATTGTATTAATTGTGATGCTTTAGAGGATTCTGCACGAATTATTAAAGCTGGTTTAGAAAATTATAAAGAATAATATAATTTTAAAGCTTGCAAGATTTAACTTGCAAGCTTTTTTAAATAAAGGATTTCAGCTTTTGTTTTACCTGATAGGAATCCATTTTCATGTAATCTTTCCCATTTTCTTCATATATTTTAATATCTTTAATTACATTTTTAAGCATTTTTGTAAAACTTTCCTTATCATCAATAGCAGCTATTATATATTCTGGATCTTCGTTTTCTAAAATGTCGTGAAACTTTCTGCAGATATCTCTAACAATAAGTATATTTCTATACCTTTCCTCTAAAAAAGTAGAAAGTATATATAAGTTATCATCTTTCATTTCATATTCCACATAACCAATTTTTTGCCTAGATTTTTCTAAATATGTCTTTTTAATGCTCATTGATCCTCCAAATAAAATATTTTATTATACAATATTCATATGCATGTAAAATAAAAGTAATGCCTTTTTAATATAAAATGTTAACATTTTGCTAACAGAAGATATTTTAACAAAAAATTAATCTTTATTTTAAAAAATAGGCTTATAATTAACTTATAAATAATAATTATAGTAAGAACATATTTTTTTAAAATTTTAAAGGAGAATTTATGAGTATTATAATATGGATCGTTTTTGGTGCTGTTGTAGGATGGCTTGCAAATATGTTTATGAAGGGCTCAGGTATTGGGCTTATAGGTAATATTATTGTTGGAATACTTGGATCATTCTTGGGAGGATTCATATCATCATTTTTAGGCTTTGGAACAGTGACAGGATTTGATTTACGCAGCTTAATAATTGCATTCCTTGGTTCTTGCTTGCTAATATTTATTATATCTAAATTGAAAAAATAATACTTAGAACTTTATAGGATAAAAGCAGCTATTTAGCTGCTTTTATCTTATTAAATTGTATAGCATAGCTTCTTTTAAGGATTTTGTATCTATTTTTAATTTTTCAAGTATTTCAAAGGCAAAGAATGGAGCTGTAGCAGGTCCTCTACTTGTTATAATATTTTCATCTACTACAACAATATCTTCCAAAAAAGTATAATCACCATTTCCATCAAGAAAACCAGGATAAGATGTTGCTTTTTTACCTTTTAATATACCAGCTTCAAGAAGTACAATAGGTGCAGCACAAATAGCACAAATTAGTTTATTTTTTGAAAAACCATTAGTAATAATTTTAATGACATTTTTATCTTCTTTTAAATTTTTAGCTCCTGGCATACCTCCAGGCAAAATAAACGCATCATATTTATTTTCATCAACATGTTTTACATTTAAATCTGCAGTAACTAATATATCATGAGCGCCTTTAACAACATTATCTTTCATTATTGAACAAGTTGATACGAAAACTCCAGCTCTTCTTAGTATATCCACCACAGATAAAGCTTCAATTTCCTCAAATCCATCTGCTAAAAACAATAAAGCATTCATTAAAATACCTCACTTTCTACAAATATATATGGAAATAATAGCATATTAGAAATTTTTTTTCAATAAAGCAAATCCTATTGACAAGCTTTTATCTATGATTTATAATTTACTCAAGTTAGCAAGAGCTAACTTAAAAAATGTAATTTGGTTAGTTTTAGCTAACTAAATTATTAAATAGGAAGGATGATTTATTATGCCTTTAACATTTGCAAGTACAGGTAAACAAAATATAATTAAAAAAATTGGTGGAAATACACAAGTAAAACAACACCTTGAAAACCTCGGGTTTATTGTAGGAGGAAGCGTAACTGTAATTTCAGCAATAGGTGGCAATATCATCGTTAACGTTAAAGAATCTCGAATTGCTATTAATAAAGAAATAGCAAATAGAATAATAGTTTAAATAAATAAAAATATTATAAGGCAGGTTTATATATGAAAACTCTTAATGAAGGAAAAGTTGGCCAAACATTTAAAGTTGTTAAACTTCACGGCACTGGCGCAATAAAACGACGCATTATGGACATGGGTATAACAAAGGATGTAGAAATACATATACGAAAGGTTGCTCCTCTTGGTGACCCCATTGAACTAAATGTGAGGGGTTATGAATTATCCATTCGTAAATCCGATGCACAAATTATAGAGGTGGAATAATATTATGAATCTTAAAATTGCTCTTGTTGGTAATCCTAATAGTGGAAAGACCACTTTATTTAATGCTCTTACAGGCTCCAATCAATTTGTAGGAAATTGGCCTGGTGTAACTGTTGAAAAAAAAGAAGGAAAGCTTAAAAATAACAAAGATATCACCATAACTGATTTACCTGGTATTTATTCTCTTTCTCCTTATACTTTAGAGGAAGTTATAACAAGAAATTATCTAATTGACCAGCGTCCAGATGCCATCCTTAATATTGTAGATGGGACAAACCTTGAGAGAAACTTATATTTAACTACACAGCTTATGGAATTGGGAATTCCTATTGTAATTGCCATTAATATGATGGATATTGTGAGAAAAAATGAAGATAAAATAAACATTAAAGATCTATCTTACAAATTAGGATGTGAAATTGTAGAGATCTCTGCTCTTAAAGGCCATGGCATTAATGAAACAATTCAAAAGGTAATTAAAGCTGCACAAATGCCAAAACCTACTTTGATGAAAAATTTTGACAGCTCTGTAGAAAGATCAATTTCTTATATTAGCGAAGCAATTCAAAAATACATTCCTGATAACGAAAGCCGTTGGTATTCAATTAAAATTTTTGAAAGAGATGAAAAAGTACTTAATAAATTAAATATTAATCAAAATATCTTAGATAAAATAGAGCACCATATTAGCACTATTGAAGAGGAAATGGATGACGATTCTGAAAGCATTATAACCAATCAGCGTTATGTATATATATCCTCAATTCTTAAGAATTGTTACAGCAAGAAAAATGCAGGGAAGCTTACCATATCAGATAAAATAGATAAAATTGTGACAAATAGATTTGCTGCCCTTCCTATTTTTGCTGTTGTCATGTTCCTCGTTTATTTTATATCTGTTACAACAATAGGAACAATGGTTACAGATTTTACAAATGATGGTTTATTCGGAGATGGATGGCATTTATTTGGCATAGGAGTTTCTTCCTATGAGAAAGCTTCTGAAGAATATGTTAAGCCTTCTGCGATTATTGAGGCTTTTGAAAAGATAGCTTTAGAAAAAGAAGTAGATCCATCATTAGCTAAAGATTTAACAACTGAGGCTTTTATTTATGATGATGATGGAAATATGGAAGAAACTATTTTTGTAAATTATGAAGATTATATGAAAAGCAAGGATATAGAAGAACCAGACCCAGCAAGCTTTGGCATTTATATACCTGGTGTTCCTGTTATAATTGGAAACTTCCTTGAAAAAGTTAATTGCGCTACATGGCTGCAAGGCCTAATTTTAGATGGAATTGTTGCAGGTGTTGGTGCTGTTTTAGGGTTTGTACCTCAAATGCTTATTTTATTCTTATTTTTAGCATTTCTTGAAAGCTGTGGATATATGGCTCGCATTGCCTTTGTTATGGATAGAATATTTAGGAAATTTGGACTTTCAGGAAAATCCTTTATACCAATGTTAATTGGTACAGGCTGTGGAGTTCCTGGAATCATGGCATCTAGAACAATTGAAAATGATAGAGATAGGAAAATGACCATAATTACAACTACATTTATTCCCTGTGGAGCTAAGCTTCCTATTATAGCATTAATTGCTGGTGCTATGTTTAATGGTGCATGGTGGGTTGCGCCAAGTGCTTATTTTGTAGGAATATGTGCAATTATTTTTTCTGGTATTATACTTAAAAAGACAAAAATGTTTTATGGCAATCCAGCTCCTTTTGTAATGGAACTTCCTTCTTATCACATGCCTACTGCTATGAATATACTTCGCTCTATGTGGGAACGTGGATGGTCATTTATTAAAAAAGCTGGCACCATTATTTTACTTGCCACTGTTTTTGTGTGGTTTACTTCAAATTTTGGATGGTCAAATGGATCTTTTGGAATGGTAGATATGGATAATAGCATACTTTCAGCTATTGGTTCAAAAATCGCATGGATTTTTATTCCTCTAGGATGGGGTAATTGGCAAGGAGCTGTAGCATCTATAACTGGGCTTATTGCTAAAGAAAATGTTGTAGGAACCTTTGGAGTTCTATTTGGTGGATTTAATGAGGTTTCTGAAAACGGATGGCAAATATGGGCTAAAATGGCTGAGGTGTTTACCCCTCTTCAAGCTTATTCTTTTCTTATATTTAATCTTTTATGTGCCCCTTGCTTTGCTGCAATTGGAGCTATTAAAAGAGAGATGAACAATGCAAAGTGGACAGCCTTTGCCATAGGTTACCAATGTTTATTTGCATATATTATTGCTTTTATTGTTTACCAAATTGGTTCCACTTTTGCTGGAAATGGAAATGTATTAGGTTCTATCATAGCTGTTGCTTTTACAGGAATACTTCTTTTCTTGTTGTTTAAACCTGATTCTTATGAAAAGAAAAGAGCATTTAAAATAGAAAAAGAAGCAGAAGCTTAAGAGGTAAAAAATGATAAAATTTATAATCAATAACCTATCTACAATTATTATAAGTTTATTTTTGCTGTTAATTATAATTTTAATAATAGCAAATATATATAAAAACAAAAGAAGAGGAAAAACATCCTGCAATTGTGGATGTGCAGATTGCCCTTCATCTTCATCCTGCCATAATATAAAATAAATAGGCTGTTGCACTATGGTTTTTGGTTTTTAATCATCAGTGCAACAGCACCTTTTATATAACATTACATTCATTTATTAGATATAAACCTTCATTTTGTTTATTTATATGAAGTAACCTATCAGTAAAACCACTTTTTGAGAATACCCCATATATAAACTTGTAATTTTTAAAAACTCCATTTATTTCATTAGAATTTTTAACTTTATTTTGCAAATTAAAATAAATATCAGCATCTACTGGTTTGTTATGATATTTACACTCTCCAAAAAAGATAACTTTATTTCTATTATCTAGAGCCACTACATCAATTTGAGTATCACTACGCCCAAAATCATTTAACCAGTATGAGCCGATTTTTGAAGGAGTAAACGATATAATTTTATTTATACAAAGCTTTGCGAAAATATCTTTACAAATATCTTCATAACAAAATGCAACAAAATTTGAAACAAAATCTTTTTCAAGCTCTTCTAGTACAATTTCAATATTGTTTAATTCTAATTCATCCCTAAAATTATATACATATTTAAACCAAAATTTCATAAAATTATCAGATATAAAATAAAGGCCTTTCCTTGATTTTTCATAATTTTTATCTGTTATAGGAATTTGTTTTTCTACAAATCCAAGGTCAATTAGCGATTTTAAATAAGGAGATAATTTTTTACTTTCAATCTCAAGGAGGCCTGCTATATTGCCAATTTTATGATTACCATCGGCTATGGTTTTAATTATAGAAAAATAATTTACTACTTCACGAACTTCTTCTTTTAAAAGAAAATAAGGCTCTTCATATAAAAACCCACTTTTAAAAAGTATAGTTTCAGCTATATTATCTTTAAGAGATTTTTTATTATTAAAAAATTCACAGTATTTAGGAACGCCACCAGTTATAGAATATTTTTCAACTGAATGTGCAAAAGTATCATCTGATGGTGAATACACTTCCATAAATGATAAAGGCATCAATCTTATTTGTGCTGTTCTTCTGCCATACAATGGGCTATCATAGTTTAAAGTATATTTTTCCATCATACTGATAAATGATCCGCAGAGAATGAGCATAATATTATTATCTTTTAATTTTTCATCCCATATTTTTTGAAATATGGAGGGCATAGCAGAATTAACCTTAACTAAATAAGGAAATTCATCAACTACAATGATCTTTTTTTCATCCTTTTTATAATTTACTATTATATCGAACAAATCATACCAATTTGAAAATTTAGCTTTCTTTAAATATTCTTGTTTTGTAAATTTTGAAACAATTGATGTAAAATGGTTTATAGACTGAGATTCTATTTCTTCAGTAGCTAAATAATATACAGCATTTTTATCTTTTATAAATTCTCCGATCAATGTGGTTTTTCCAACTCTACGTCTTCCGTATATTATGACAAAACTGCTATTGCGATTATATTCACGCTCTAATGTCTCAAGCTCAAATTTTCTACCTATAAATTTCATATTTCCCCCTTTATCTAATCTAGATTAGTCTAATTATAATTAGACTAATTATAAAAATCAAATATAAAAGTTCATAAGCCTATTTCATTGATGTATAATTTTAGAAATTATTTTTCTAACTTCAGGAAGCCTTTTCTTTTCAAATTCCGGATGTTCCTTAAACCACTTTATATTTAAAGGTGAAGGATGTGGCAATATTATGGCTAATTTTCCTTTTATAGTATTATTTTCAAAAATCAACTTACTGTAATTATCATTTGGAAAAAAGAAGTTCGTTGCCCTGCTGCCAATAATTATAAATATTTTATTATTTACAAGTTCAATTTCTTTTAAAAGCCATTTTTTTGCACAATAAATTGGAGGAAGCCTATCTCCTCCATTTGAATTCTTACCTGGAAAACAATGAGAAATAGCTGTTATGTAAAAATTATCTTTATTATAAAAAATTTCATCTGTAATTTTATACCAATCATATTTTAATCTTCTACCTGTAGCATCATTAAAAGGTTTTTGTGTTAAATGTACATTATTAGATGGAGCTTGACTAATTTGCATAATTTTTGAATCTTTTATTCCATGAACAATGGGAATTGGTTTAAATCCGAATTTCTTCTCACAATCATTACATTTTAAAATATTATCTTCTAGTTCTTCAAATATCATTATTTTAATCTCCTATTTATAAAATAAAAAAGCTTATTGCACAATTAATTAAAATAAATATAGTAATATGTACATTATACTAGCGAATGAATAGATTTACCAATAGAGTATTGATGTTAATAAAATGATAAGTGAATGTTGGTAAATGTTATCGATTGTGAGTATGATAAAAAACTCCACGTTAAAGGTGGAGTTTTTAGAATTTGTGCTTATAATGTGTTTAAAGTTTGACACATCCTTTTATAACTATTTCTTTACTTTTTAAAAGAAAATTATTGATTTTTTAACTTTCTTGTGTTAATGTATTAACTAAGTTAATACATTAACACAAGAATATATAATGTTATAACAGAGAGGAGCAGTTCATAAAATGCAAGATACAATAGGTAGCAACAATAGTGATTTGATTGAAATGAATCGCTCTGCTGTTGTAAAGATTTTGCAACAAAGGGAGGTTTGCTCTAGAGCAGAAATCTCTAAACAAATAGGGCTTACCCAAGCAGCCATTACAAAAATAGTGGCAGCGCTAATTGAAATGGGGGTTGTCTCAGAGGTTGGCATCATGAAGGGCAATGGCAATCGCCGCTCAATTGGGCTAAAGCTAAATGCTGATAAATACCAAGTAATCGGGGTAAAGTTTGCAAGGCAAATGTTTGCTGTGGGTGTATTCGATATATTAGGGAAAGTATACACTCAAACAGAAACCCAATATTCTCTTGAACAAGACCAGAATGCTGTGCTTTCCACAATGAAAAAGCAGATACATGAAACGCTAAAAAAGTATAAAAATGTAGTTGCTATTGGTATAGCACTACCAGGTCCTTATTTGCGAGATCAAGGACACATTGCAGTGGTGACCCAAATGCCCACTTGGCACAATATCAATTTTATTGAAGAGTTTAAAGAAGAGTTTAATAAACCTTTTTTTATAGAGCATGATGCTAAAGCAGGTGCACTAGCAGAATGGTTGTTTGGCGATCATACCCGTCCAATGCATACACTTGCCTATTTTTTAGTAGGTGAAGGTGTTGGTTCTGGTATTATTGATGAAGGCAAATTGTTATTTGGTGTACAGGGTACAGCAAGTGAAATTGGACACATAAGTGTAGATGTCCATGGTCCACGCTGTGAATGCGGCAATTATGGTTGTCTTGAGATATATTGCTCCGCTCAAGCCATGCTCAAGATGGCAAAAGAGCGAGTGCCAGAATGCCTCATCAATGGACAAGTTCAAAAACTAGAGACATGTAATGCTGTTTTTGAAGCAGCTCGCAGCGGCAATAAAAAAGCACAAGATATTGTACATGAGATAGCTGAATATATTGGATATGGTTGTGTTACTCTTATAAACGCTTATAACCCTGATGTTATTGTTATTGGCGATAGTGTGTCCAAGGGAGGGGATTTGATATTGCCTATTGTTCTAGATGTGGTAAAGCAACGTGTTATTTCTGAACTGCATACCAAAGTGCAAATTAAAATATCCACCCTAAATGTTGACCCCACCTTGTATGGTTCAGCTGCTATAGCCACGGATAAAGTTTTACAATTGCCTAGTATGTTTTTGGTGGCGAATAAATAAGAAAGGAGGCAAGAGATGGATACACACCAGAAAGATTTTATGAGCATAGGAGAAATACTGGTAGATTGTGTACCATATCAGATACCTGAGGTTTCTAAGCCACTCTACCAAATGAACCCTGGTGGTGCACCTGCCAATGTTGCATGCGTTGTAGCAAAGCTTGGTTACAGCTCTGGTTATATTGGAAGAGTGGGAGATGATGTTTTTGGCAAGGATTGTATTGCTACACTGGCCCAGTGTGGGGTGGATATCAGTAAAATACAAATATCTAAAGATGAACCCACAACACTTGCTTTTGTATGTCTAGACAGCAAGGGCAACCGTAGCTTTTCCTTTTATCGTACCAGTACTGCAGATATTGGGCTTTCTCGCAAGGATTTAGAGAACATGGATTTTCCTAAGGCACGGATATTTCATTTCGGATCGGTTTCATTAACTGGAGAACCATCTAGAGATGCCACATTATATGCTGTGAAACGGGCAAAACAGGCTGGTAGCATTATTAGCTATGACCCAAATCTTCGCCTATCGCTGTGGAAGAATCCAAAGGAAGCTCTACAGGAGATTTTAAGCGCTGCATCATTTGCTGATATTTTTAAGCTATCAGAAGAAGAAGGAGAGTTTTTGTTTGGCGAAACTGATTCTGTGAAAATATGCCAAAGGATTGAATCAAAATTTGCACCTGCTATGGTGGTGGTGACCCAGGCATCACGGGGCTGCACTTGCAGCATCAAAGGTAAAGTGTGGAGCGCTGGTGCCTATGATGTAAAGACAATAGATACCACTGGTGCTGGAGATTGTTTTTTAGGAGGAATGTTGTACTGTCTGTTGCAAAGTGGTAAGCACCCTGAGCAGTTGACAGATGAAGAAGTAACTTTTATGTTGGATTTTGCCAATGCTACTGGTTCACTTGCAACCACAAAAAAAGGTGCAATACCTGCTATTCCTACTGCTTACGAAATCAAGAAGTGCATGGCTGATGTTTTCAGAATATGAAGGCAAGTAAGAGCGTAAAATATTTAGTAAACGTTTTTTATAGAGCAAAAGAGAATAACCATTGAAGGGGTGTGAGTTCTTTTGATTTACCCAAAAACAACGCAATATAAAATGATCTTTTGCGACATTGATGGAACACTCATAAACTCAAACAATGAAATTTCAAGTGGTACTAAACAAAAAATACAAGAGCTTTATTGCAGTGGTATACCATTTATATTGGTATCAGCTCGCATGCCTTCAGGTATTTTGCCATTACAAAGAGATATGGAGATAAAAGCACCAATTATTTGTTACAACGGAGCACTTATTCTCAGTGAAGTTGGAGATTGTATCAAAACTGCTCACATAGAGCATGAAAAAGCTGTTCTAATTGAATCATTTATTAAAGCAGAGTGGAATAATGTTAGCTGCAGCATCTATTGCTACAATGATTGGATTGTAGATAATATTCATAATGATAAATGGGTAGTGCAGGAACAAAACATCACTTTATCAGTGCCAACAGAAAGGAAAATTTCTAATTTTGTTTCTCACAAATGGCATGCTCATAAGATTCTGTGTATGGGAGAAGCAGAACAGATCGCTTGCCTTAACAAAGTGCTTAATGAAAAATATCCTGAGCTTTCTATTTACCGCTCTAAAGACACTTATCTTGAAATAATGAATGGTGCTGCTTCAAAATCTAGTGCGATCAAGTATCTGTGCAAGGAATATGGCATTTCCATTGAGTCTACAGTGTCTTTCGGCGACAATTTTAACGACATAGATATGTTTCTTGTTACTGGCACATCATTTGCCATGGGAAACGCACCAGAAGAAGTAAAAAGACAGGCGCAAAATGTTACATTGGACAATGATCACGATGGTGTGCTTGCTGGACTTATGCAACTAAATTTTAAGTAAAGTAAATATAATAATTCATGGATGCAACATTTTTTTGTTGATACATATAATTGGTTCACTCATAATTCATTACTTGCTTGTAAAATAAAAGCTTAGAGGGAGGTAGATTATGAAACATCCTTTAATCCTTGAGATGCAAGGCATTACTAAAGTCTTTCCCGGAGTGCGTGCGCTGGATGACGTGACACTGGAAGTGCAACGAGGTCACATTCACGCAATTTGTGGTGAGAATGGCGCAGGAAAATCAACCTTAATGAAGATCTTGTCTGGGGTTTACCCTTATGGCACTTATGAAGGCAATATTACTTACATGGAGAACAAAATAGCTTTTAAGGATATTAAAGAATCAGAGAGAGCTGGTATTGTAATTATTCACCAAGAACTTACAATGATCCCAGAGCTGTCTATTATGGAAAACATCTTTATGGGAAACGAAGTGGTAAAGCATGGTCTCATTGATTGGGATACATCTAGACAACTTACGGTGGATCTACTTGCACGGGTGGGACTGACTTTGGACCCTAACATTTTGATAAAGAATCTAGGTGTAGGTCAGCAGCAACTAGTTGAAATAGCCAAAGCTCTGTCTAAAAACGTCAAGTTGCTTATTCTTGACGAACCTACCTCTGCACTGAACGAATCTGACTCAGCTAATTTACTCAATCTTATTCGAGAATTGAAAAACAAGGACATTACCTCAATTATGATTTCGCACAAGCTTAACGAGATTGCGGCAATAGCTGACTCCATCACAGTAATTCGTGATGGCCGTACTGTGGAAACTTATACTGTAGAATCCGGACATGTGGATGAGGATCGCATTATTCGTGCTATGGTTGGGCGTTCTATTGAAAACCGCTACCCACCACACACATCACATATTGGAGATGTCATATTTGAAGTATCCGATTGGTGTGTTGAGGATCCCAATATTCCAGGCAGGCTAGTATGTAAGAGATCCAACTTTTTTGTTAGATCTGGTGAGATAGTTGGTTTTGCTGGACTTATGGGTGCTGGAAGAACTGAACTTATGCGTTCTATCTTTGGGCGCAATTACGGCATCTACCGTGGAGGTACAATTAAAATTAGAGGGGTATCGGTTAAGATAATTTCAGTTGCTTCAGCTATTCGTCATGGCATTGCTTACGTGCCCGAGGATCGCAAGACATTAGGTCTTAATCTGATTGACAGTATCCGCATGACTATTGTGTCAGCAAATCTCAATGCAATTGTGAGAGGAAGATTACTTGATTTGGATGAGGAGTTCAGGGTAAGCGAAAAGTATCGACATTCTATAAATATCAAAGCACCTAGCGTTAATGCTAACGTAAACACACTATCTGGCGGGAATCAACAAAAAGTTGTTTTAGGCAAGTGGATGTTTACTGAACCAGATGTTCTTATCCTTGATGAGCCAACTAGAGGCATTGATGTCGGCGCTAAGTATGAGATATATCGCCTGATTCATGAGATTGCGGATCAGGGAAAAGCTGTTATAATGATTTCTTCTGAACTGCCTGAGCTTTTGGGTATGTCGGATAGGATATACACAATTTTTGAAGGAAGTATAACAGGTGTGCTTAACCGCAACGAGTTTAATCAGGAAAAATTTATGAGAATGATGACAAAGACTTCTACTGCTAAATCTTAATCAGGAAAGGACTGAAATACTTTATGAAATATGTTAAGCAAGTATTAGGTGGTGAACTCCGTCAGTTCACCATGGTAATAGCTTTAGTTGTTTTAATTGTTATATTCAACATCACCTCAGGAGGGAGAATGGTTACTGCCTCAAACTTCCAGAACCTTCTGTCTGGCAACGCTTATGTGCTGGTGCTTGCAATTGGAATGCTTATGGTTATCGTTATTGGACAGATCGATTTATCGGTGGGTTCCGTAGCTGGATTTGCTGGGATGGCTATGGCTCTTGTGGCAAGGGATTTACATTTTCCCTGGTGGCTTGCTGTACTATTTGCCATAACAATAGGAATCATAGCAGGAGCATGGCAAGGGTTCTGGGTATCTAAGCTAGGTATACCTGGATTTATAACAACATTGGGTGGTATGATGATCTTTCGAGGTGGTGTTATCTGGATATCAAAGTCCATCTCGGTGCCTGCACCACCAGAACTTAAATGGTTTGGTGCTGGATATTTGCCTGAGTGGGGACCAGCATTTACAGGAATGAACAACTCTACACTGATGCTAGGAATAATAGCAATTGCCGCTTTCACTTATTTACAATTGCGTCATCACAATCATTCTGCAAAGCTACTTGGAAAGCGAAAGGAACTTTGGCCTGTGATAGTGCGAATTATTTTAGTAGGCGCTATCATTATCTACATCACTTGGCTTTTCGGTTCAGGTCGGCCCGGTACATCTTTTCCTGTGCCAGGATTGATTCTTGTTATTTTGGTTATTATATATCACACCATCACTCAGCGTACTAGGTTTGGTCGTCACATATATGCTGTTGGTGGTAATAAAGGTGCAGCTGCATTGTCTGGCGTTAATGTCCAAAAAACTTATTTCTTAACCATGCTCAATATGTCTATGTTAGCAGCTTTAGCTGGAATCATGTTTGTAGGTCGTTCAACTGCTGCTGGTCCTTCAGATGGCATCGGCTGGGAGCTGGATGCTATTGCATCTGTCTTTATCGGCGGTGCAGCTGTTTCAGGAGGTATTGGAACAGTTTTGCAAACTATGATAGGTGGGATGGTTATGGCCGTTCTCAATTCTGGACTCATGCTCATGGGCGTTGGCGCTGACCGCACTCAAGTTATAAAGGGTTTGGTGTTACTTGCTGCAGTTGCATTCGATGTTTACAACAAACAGCAAGGTCGTCGCTCAATTATAGGTACTTTGTTTTCTGATAAAGAAAGCAAATCCAAACTGGAAGATTCTGATAACAGAGTTTCCAAATAAACTTTGTAAAAGGCATTATAACTTAAAAAAATAGGAGGTAAAAGATAATGAAAAAAAGTATTAGTATGTTGGCGTTAACGCTTCTCTCTGTAATGACACTGGCTGGTTGCGGTGGAGGACGCAGTGATAGTACTTCCACCACTTCGGCTACTTCAACTACTTCGGCACAGACCCAGTCTAATTCCACACAGGCACAAGTAACTACTACTGAAGCTCCAGCTCCCACAACAGGGTTTGCAAAAGATGCACTTATTGGTGTTTCGTTGCCTTGGCTTGGCACACAGAACTGGAAAGAGGCAAACGATATGTTTAAGACTCAGCTAGAAGCTGCAGGATTCAAATCAATTGTCCAAGCTGCTGATAACAAGGTACCCCAACAACAACAACAGATTGAATCTATGATTCAAAATGGCGCTAAAGTTATCGTTGTAGGTCCTGTCGATGGTTCACAATTGGGATCAGTTCTAGAAGAAGCAGAAGCAGCTGGTATAAAGATAATCGGTTACGATCGCTTACTTGAAAATACTACTGGTGTTGATGGTGTAGTACAGTTTGGAAGTATTAAGACAGGTGAACTCCAAGGACAAGCACTGCTTGATGGATTAGCAGCTAATAAGGGACCTGGCCCTTACAATATCGAACTATTCGGTGGTGGTCCTGCTGACCCTAATGCTCCAAACTTCTTCAAAGGTGCTATGACCATACTTAAACCTAAAATCGATGATGGCACACTTACAGTGGTATCAGGTCAAACTGATTTTACACAGTGCGCAACACTTGACTGGGATAATTCAAAGGCACAAGCTCGTATGGATTCCCTACTTTCAGGTTTCTATTCAGATAAGGAAATTGATGGTGTTCTTTCACCTAATGATGGCATAGCTCGTGCTATTATTACCGCATCAGAGCAGGCAGGTCAAAAGATACCTGTTGTTTCAGGTCTTGATGCTGAGAATGAATCAGTTCAGTGGATCTGGCAGGGCAAACAGTATTCAACAGTTGCAAAACCTACAGATGCTTTAGTAGGGAAAACAGTTGAGATAATCAAAGCATTGCAAGCAGGCAATGATATGCCTAAAGCTGATACTAGTGTAAACAATGGCAAGAAGGATGTTGGCATTTACGAACTTGCTCCAGTAGTTGTTACCAAAGAAAATGAAAAAGAAGTATTTGCAAATGATCCTGGTCGTTTGGAACTTCTGAAATAGATATAAATCGAGTAGGATGCTCCATTAGGTAGTGTAAAATGAAGTGTGTAAGTTAGAAAATAAAATTAGCTAACCACACTTCATTTAATCTCCCAACTATTTCATCTTTAATGCCTTTAATGCCTCTGCAAAGCTCATCAGTTTTTAAAAAATATTTAAAACTTTATTCTTTCACTATTTCCTCTTTAAAAAGTTTGTCACTACTCAGATCTTTCAGGCTTAAATTAATTTGGCTATAATTCTACCAAAGCTTAGAAAATAGTATCAGGGAACAGAAACTTTGAGGCGTCGCCGTTAAAGACAGACAATCGCTTTGTTAATTTTGTTCTTAAATGATTTTTTAGATCATATAGATTAATAAAGAATTACTTTAAGGGAGTTTATGTATGAATTGCTGTGGAATAGATTTATCACCTAATTATAGACTACACAAGGTTGAGGTTACTGAATATATGCTTAGTTCACTTTCTCAAGAGGAGAGCGAAAAAAGATCAAAGGAAGAGAGGCAAATTATTTTAAAGAGAAATAGTAATTTTAATATGGGCGTAGACCTGCACAAAAATATGCAAAATATCGATATTGAATTAATTGAGGATATTCCTGAAGGATGGAGCCCTTTTGATGAAATTTCAGATATAGGACTATTGCTAGCTTAACTTGACACACATTAGCTGATACTCCCACACCTGAAGGAGTGTGGTTCTTAGATACATTGACTTTTTCTATACTCTCACTATGAGATAAATCTCATAGTTACAACATTATAGACGCTAATCAGTTTCTCTAAGACTTTCACTGCCAAATGCTACATTTAGCACATTAGCGACAGTCTGAGGCTC
>JAVBPD010000116.1:0-33765 GCA_031549885.1 Clostridiaceae bacterium | reverse complement strand
AAAAGAAATAATAAATAAAAGCATTGTAGAATTAATTTCTGTTAAAAATTATGATGAATTAAAAAGAGTTTAAAAAAGTGCAATTTAATATGGAGAAGATATAGGATATCCTCCGAGCTTAGCCACCTGATTCGACAAAGTCGCCAGATGGCCTAGAGGTGCTTTGTGAAATTAAAAAAAATAAAAAATATGAAAAATTGCGCAGATAAAAATATCGAAAGTAAAAATAATTTCTCGGAAAATTTTTCTTAAAAAATAGGAACACTTTTATATAAATTCCTAAAATTTGTACAAAATTAATTAAGAAAATTAAAAGGCTGTTATAAAATTGAAAAAATCAACCTTGTAACAGCAAATTTATGTTATTTTATTGAAGCTCTACACTTTAACCCATTTACCTGTCTTTGCACTTTCAAATATTTTATCAATTAAAAGCATTCCTCTAAGTCCATCATTAAAATCTGCAAAATTCTTTGGATTATTTTTATCTATAATATGATTATAAAACTGACTAAAGCAATATTTAAATGTATCAGGGAAGCCTTCAACATGTCCACCTGGATATCCTGTAATATTTCTTACATTTTTATGAACTAAAGAAGGGTCCTTTGTGATAACTTCATTATATCTATCTCTATGTCCTAAAATCAAATCATTAAGGTTATTTTCCGAATCCCATTCAAAAGAAGATTTTGTGCCACTTATAAATATTGAAATTTTATTTTTTTTGCCAGCAAAAACTTGAGAAATAAACATACTTCCAATTGCTCCATTGTTAAAGCGAAGCATAACCATAGCCATATCTTCTGTATCAATAGGAATATCTTCATATCCATCGCTAGTTTTTTCGTTTGAAAAAGTTTTGATGACTTTGCTCCTAGATTTTTTTCTAGTATTATAATAAGTAGAAAACTCTGAAAATACTTCCTCTACTTTAAGACCTGTTGTGTTTTCTACTGTATCAAGCCAATGAGAACCTATATCAGCAACAACCCGAGTTTTTCCAGACTCTTTAGAAAGAAGCCTCCAAGAATAATCTGTCTCATATAAGAGCCAGTCTTGAATATATCCACCATGAATAGACATGATATTTCCAATATCTCCATCATTTATCATATTGCGCATTTGATTAACCATAGGATTAAATCTATTGTGATAATTAACTCCATGAATAACATTATTTAAATTAGCCAATCTAAGCATCTCTTCAGCTTCTTCTAATGTAGAAGTCATAGGCTTTTCACACATTACATTAATTTTTCTTTCCATAGCATATATTGAGATTTTATGATGAAGATAATTAGGAGTGCATATATGTATAGCATCAAGCTTTTCATTATCTATCATATCTTTGTAATCAGTGTAAGACGCCTTGACATGTAAATTTCTTGCCTTTTCTTTTGCGTCATGAGCAGTAGTAATAGCTACCACATCTATAAATCCTAAACGGCGCAGAGCTTCAATATGTGCAGCACCTATAAAACCAATTCCTATTACACCTACCTTAAACATATTACACCTCCTGTTTTGTAATCAATTACAGTTATTTTGGTTTTGATTATAGCATTCACTCCTAGTAAAATCAATGAAATTTACATTATAAGCTATGATCCTTATTATTAGCTTCATAATGTTGACATTCAAATATAAAATACAGTATAATTCGAAATGTAATCAATTACAGGTACAAGCCTTAAAGTTAGTTAATAATCCACATGTATCCCCTGGCTTTGGCCAATAAATATATGGAGGTTTTGTATTAATGAAAAAAATAGTAGGATTACTGCTTACCTTGGTCATGATCTTGGGACTTACCTGCTGCTCTGGAACAGGCGCTTCAAATGATACTACTGATTCTACTGCTGCAACATCTTCACCACCAGATACTACTGCTACAAGTATAGATACTACTGCATCTGGCAAGAAAAAAGTATTAGGTGTTGTTATGCCAAATGCAACTCATGGTTTTTTAGGTGAGAGCATAAAACATGCAGAAGCTGCTTGTAAAGAACTTGCTTCTAAAAACGGCTTTGAGTATAAGTTCTTAACTTCTGCAGAATCCTCTGAACAAAACAATCAACTAGATACATTGATCAATGAAAAAGTAGATTGCATTGTGCTTTGGCCCCATAATGGCGATGAACTTAGAGCTGGTGCTCAAAAGGTTATGGATGCTAAAATCCCTCTTATAATCTACGATCGTCTTATAACTGGATTGCCTGTTACAGCAGAAGTCATGGGTGACAATGAAACCATTGGTAAGAAGACTGGGGAATATATGAATAAATATTTTCAAGAAGACTTAAAGCAAGGAGCAGTAAATATATTGGAGTTTAAAGGCGATAATTCCACAGTTCCACAGCAGCGTTCAGATGGATTTAAAAGCACTGCTGATCCAAATTTTAAAGTTATTCAACAATTTTCAACAGATTGGCAACGTGCCAAAGCTATGGAGCAAATGGAAACTTTCTTAACAAATAGCTCTAAAGAAGAAATAGAGAGCATTAAAGCTGTATTTACTCATGATGATGAAGTTGTTTTAGGTGTTTTAGATGCTATTTCTAAATATAGTGGAGAGGCAAAATTAAATATTAAGCTTGTCACAGGTGTTGGTGGTAGAAAAGAAAATATTGACACTTTTGAATCTATAAAAAATGATTTAGGAATTGATCAAGTTACTTATTTATTTTCTCCTGCAATGGTTAAAGATGCAATTCAATATGGAGTTAATATTTTAAATGGTGAAAAAGTAGAAGGGCTTAAACTTATTGACACTATGGAAATAGATCAATCAACTTTAGATGCTTATAAAAAAAGTGAACCTTATATACTCCGTTATGAAAGCGGTATATAGGTCATAAGATTTCTATAGAGAATCTGCATATAGGCAGATTCTTTTTAAAATTAAATCTTTAACGAGGTGATCTTATGGTTTTAGAGATGAAGAATATTTCAAAGAATTTTGGTGGTGTAAAGGCACTTTCTAATGTGTCCTTTGTGGTTAAAAATGCTGAAATCCATGGGCTTTTAGGAGAAAATGGTGCAGGCAAAAGTACTTTAATGAACATCTTAGCTGGCATTTTTCCTCCTTCCTCAGGTGAAATTATAATAGATGGAACAAGCATTGAACATATGACTACACGAAAAGCTAAGGAATTAGGAATTCGCTTTGTGCATCAAGAATTAAACCTTGTAAACGACCTAAAGGTTTATGAAAATTTATTTCTAGGAGAAGAGATTTCTTCAAAATTTGGATGGCTAAATAAAAAGCAGATGATAGAAAAATCAAAAAAAGTCCTTTCTGAGATAAATTTAAATATAAGCCTTGAAGAAAAGGTTTCAAATTTAGATACATCTCATAAGCAGCTTGTTGAAATTGCAAAGGCCATTTTATTTGATTGTAAACTAATAATCATGGATGAGCCTACTACAGCCTTAACCAATAAGGAAATTGAGCATTTATTTTCAATAATGCGTAAAATGAAAAATAAAGGTGTAAGCATGATATACATCTCTCATAAAATGCCTGAGCTTTTTGAAATATGTGATAAATATACAGTTTTTAGGGATGGAAAATTTATAAAAAGTGGACATTTTAAAGATATAGATGAAAAAATTGCAACAGAGCTTTTGGTGGGCAAGAGCATATCTACTGAAGATATAGTTATAAAAGGTAAAACTTCTTATGATGCTGTTTTAAAGGTTTCAAATATTACCTGTGAGCCTTTTTTTAGAGATATTTCGTTTGATGTTAAAAAAAGCGAAGTTGTTGCTATTACTGGCCTGCATGGAGATGGCAGGGGAGAGCTTGCTGAAGCTTTATTTGGAGTTTTAAAGATAAATTCTGGAAATGTTTTATTAAATAATAAGGCTCTTAATTTTAAGAATATTAAGAATGTAATGAACATGGGAATAGGGATGGTGCCTCGAAACAGAAAGGAAAGATCCATAATAAAGGACATGAATATAATGGATAATTTATTTATTGCAAGCTTTGTTCATAAAAGCAACGGTTTATTTTTAAATAAAAAAAATCAAAGGAAAAAATATAAGATAAGCTGTGAAAAAACCAATATTAAAGCTCATAGTCCAGATGATATTATTACATCGCTTTCAGGAGGCAATCAACAAAAAGTCATACTTTCAAGATGGCTTGAAGTGGATTCTTTAGTATATATACTCGATAATCCAACTCAAGGCATTGATGTTGGAGCAAAGTTTGAAATTTACAATATAATTCGCAATCTCTCAAAGCAAGGTAAAAGCATTATAGTTTTTAGTTCAGAATTTCCAGAAATATATCAAATAGCTGATAGATGCATTGTGATGTATAAAGGAAGGATTAATAAAATATTAGACCGAGATGAATTAAAGGAAATGACTATTATGTATTATGCAACAGGCGCAAATTTGGAGGAAATTAAATGAAAATAAATTTAAAGAGTTTTTATTCAAATTATTCTTTTATCTTTTCTTTTATTGTATTATTTGTTGTAGCTATTTTTATAAACAAAGATTTTTTGACCTATAGCAGCATTTCAACTTTACTTCTACAATCAACTATTAAAGGTATTATCGCTTTAGGAATGACATATATTATCATATCTTCTCAAATTGATTTATCGGCAGGTTCAGCTTGTGCCCTTTGTGCAGGGCTTGGGGTAGTGGTTTTAAATTTTACAGGAAGTATCTTTATTATGTTAATATTTTGCCTTGTATTTGGTACAATACTTGGAACAGTTAATGGTATCATCGTTACAAAAGGTAAAATAGCCCCATTTATTGTAACTTTAGCAACTATGAGTGCTTATAGGTCAATAATTGTGCAATTAGGTCAGGGAGGACCATTTAATGTTAATACAGCTATTCTTAAAAGGTTCTCTTCAATTTCAAGCGGATCGCTATTTCATATACCAAATTTAGCAATTATCTTTATAATAGTTACAATAATCATGGCAATAATCATGAATAACACAAAGTTTGGAAGATATGTTTATGCAACTGGTTCTAATGAGATGGCTGCTAGGCTTACAGGCATAAATACTAATAAGATTAAAATTTTATCTTTTAGCATTATGGGATTGACTGTTGGTTTATCTTCATTTCTTCTATCATCAAGGCTTACATCTATAACAGCAGCAAATGCAGGCGCTTCCTTTGAGTTAGATGCTATAGCAGCTGTTGCAATTGGCGGAACAGCTATGACTGGGGGACGTGGAAATATATTTGGAACTTTTTTAGGTGCAATTATGCTTCAGATGATTGAGGGCATACTTATTGCAGCAAAAATACCTCCTTTTTTAAATGGGCTTGTTAAAGGTATTATAATTATTTTGGCTGTTCTTTTTCAACGCCGTAAAAGTCAATAATTCATACAGTGACAAAAAATGCTCATAAAAAAAATTATAACTAATATAATAGTATAGAAATAAGATAATTGGAGACATAGAAATGTTTATTGACAACGACCAATATCCTGGTGAAGAAGAAATTGTAGAAATGCCTGTAAATGTAAGTAAAGTTGGTTCTGATATTTTAATAGTAACTAATTATAAATTTGATGATGATGCTCTTTTAAGTGTTGATTATAATTTAGGTGCTGGGATTGTTTATAATAAGAATGATGTAATTGATACAGGTACAAAGGTAGAATTATTAAGCATAAATGATGCAAGTACTGGTGAATATTATGGATATTGTGTGGATTTTGAAACTGAATTAGATAAACAGGTTAAATATAAAACTGCCACTTGTGAGGAAATTGTTTCATTATTTCCTCTTGAATATATCAAAAACTTAAGAAAAATAGTGAATATTTCATATCCATTTATTAAAGATTTAACCCATATTGAAGAGGAAGCAAAGATAAATAATATTAAAGTAAGTGAAGTTGTCGCAGCCACTCAAGCAGCTATTTGGTCTTTAGTAAACGATTTTGAAATGGGCAGAGCAGAAATAGAGAAAACTTATTCACAAAATACTGTGGATTTATACAATTATTTTAAAATAAATTCTAATCCTGGATGGGATTTAAATGATGTTGTAAAAATAGGGGATAATATAAAATTAGAAATTACATGTGATAATACAGCTGTTGAAATTGGGGGCTTAAACATTGTAGATAAACCTTATAAGTTTGGGCCACTTGAATTAAAGTCTAATAGCTATTTAACGAAAGATATTGAATTTAGCTTAAAGGAAGAAAAATTAAATATAAAATTTTATGATAAAGAAAATAATGAAATAACGAAAGTTAAAATAGATACACCATTTTTCATATATTTATCTGATGAAAATATTTCTGAATTAAAGATAAAAACTTCTGCAAATGTAGTATATGGGGCAGATGTTGCAATAATATCATCTGAAGGGAAAAAGTCTCAAACATTAATGGCAATTATAAATTTATGCAAGGAATTTTCTGCTATATGCAATTTATATGTTTCAAATTCAGCATTGAATAAAAAAGAAAAAGGAATAATTGATATAAAAAATGAAATAATTGAGATAGAAAAAGGAATAGTTGAAATAATTAAAGTTGATGGATGTTGTGAAGCTATGGGTCTTGGAGGTGCAATATTCGAAATAAGAAATTGTGAAAATAAAGTTATTGACACAATTGAAACCAAAAAAGATGGTTGTGGATTATCAAAAGAAATTCCATATGGCAATTATATTTTATATGAAATAAAACCTCCCAATGGACATACCCTTAACTCTGAGCCTATTTTTATAAAAATTAATTCTTATAAAAATACAATAAAAATTTCAAATGATAAAGTGCCTTATATGCCAAAAGGGCGTTTTAAAATCTTTAATAACAAATTAAATGGAGCTATATTTGAGATATTTGATTTAAAGGGAGATGTTGTAGATACTATTACTACAGAAAAAGATGAGTATGCTTTTTCGAAATATCTTCCATATGGCACATATTTAATAATAGAAAAGAAAGCACCTGAAGGGTATAAATTAAATTTTGATAAGATATCAGTAGAAATAAATTCTTCTAATTACATTAAAACTATTGATATACCAAATATAAAGGTTGAAAAAAAACCTAAAGGGGAATTTTTATTATTAACAATGGATAATATTTGCCCTTGCAATAAACTAGAAGGTATAGAATTTAAATTATATGACATTTATGGTAATCATATAAAAACCATTATAACTGACGAAAATGGAAAGGCAAACTCTGAACGCATAGCCTTTGGAAAATATAAAATAATCATGACAGAGGTTAAAGAAGGATATAAGGTTAAACAAATGCCTATATTTATACAAATTGATAGCGAAGATTTTATTTCGGTTTTTGAAATACCTCTTGAAAGAGAATGAGGGAAAATTAAGATATAGTTTTTTAATATGAATACATTTTCAATTGACATTGATTATAATAGTAGTTAAAATAAAATTAAAATCTGAAAAGGCATAATCAAAAAATATTACCAATTAAATTTTTTGGTTTTATATTTTTGGTTATGCTTTTTAAAAATGTAAAAAAGGCAGGTGGCGTTTTTTGAATAACAAAGTATTAACTACTTGTGCTTACTGTGGTGCTGGTTGTCAACTATACTTAAATGTTCAAGATGGTAAGGTTATAAGTGCAGAACCAGCAATGGGAAGAACTAACGAAGGTACTTTATGCCTTAAAGGTTACTATGGTTGGGACTATTTAAATGACCCTCAAATTTTATCAAAAAGGCTTACTAAACCATTAATTAAAAAGAATGGTGAATTTGAAGAGGTTGAATGGGATGAAGCAATTAATTTTGTATCTACTAAACTCTCTGAAATAAAAGAAAAATATGGACCAAACTCTATAATGGGTACAGGTTCTGCTAGAGGCCCAGGCAATGAAGCAAATTACATAATGCAAAAATTTATGCGTGCATGTATTGGCACTAATAATATTGATCACTGTGCCCGTGTTTGACATGCTCCTTCAGTAGCGGGGCTACTGTATTCATTAGGAAGCGGCGCAATGTCCATGAGCATACCTGAAATAGAAGATACTAAGCTGTTATTTATTTTTGGGTACAATGGCGCAGATTCTCACCCTATTGTTGCAAGAAGGATAGTAAATGCTAAACAAAAGGGAGCAAAAATAATTGTGTGTGACCCTAGAATAACAGAATCTGCAAGGATTTCTGATATGCATTTGCAGCTTAAAGGTGGAACGAATATGGCGCTTATAAATGCCATAGCTCATGTAATTATTAAAGAAAATCTTACTAATAAAAAATTTATAGAAGAGCATACCGTTGGTTTTGAAGAATATAAAGAACTTGTTGAAAAGTATACACCTGAATTTGCGGAAAAAATAACTGAAGTTCCGGCAAGTTTAATAATAAAAGCAGCTAGAGAGTTTGCAAAAGCTGAAACTGCTATGATTCTTTATGGAATGGGTGTTACTCAATTTTCTCAAGCTGTAGATGTAGTTAAAACCTTGGCAAATTTAAGCCTTATGACAGGAAATTTTGGAAAGCCTAATTGTGGAATTGGTCCAGTGCGTGGTCAAAATAACGTACAAGGTGCATGTGACATGGGTGTTTTACCAAACTCTTACCCTGGTTATCAAAATGTTACAGATGAAAAAGCACGTCTTAAATTTGAAAAAGCTTGGGGTACTCCTCTATCTCCTAACAATGGGATACCTTTAACGCAAGTTCCAAATAGAGTTCTTCATGAGAAAGATGAATCTAAAAAAATACATGCTTATTATATTTTTGGCGAAGATCCAGCACAATCAGATCCTGACTTAAGCGAGGTGCGAGAGGCTTTAGATGCACTTGATTTAGTCATAGTTCAAGATATTTATATGAATAAAACATCTCTGCATGCCGATGTTATATTGCCAGCTACTGCTTGGGGAGAACATGAAGGCACATTTACTTGTGCAGATCGTGGATTCCAGTTGATGAGAAAAGCAGTTGAGCCTAAAGGCGATGTTAAAAAAGACTGGGAAATAATATGCGAAATATCAACAGCAATGGGTTATCCAATGAAATATAACAACACTAAAGAAATATGGGATGAAATGAGGGAACTATGTCCAAACTTTAAAGGTGCAACATATGAGAAAATGGAAAAGCTAGGTGGCGTGCAATGGCCATGTAGAGATGAATCTATGGAAGATAAAGGTACACAATATCTACATAAAGGTGGCAAATTTGCAACTGCCAGTGGAAAAGCTAATTTTTTTGCTACTGAATGGCAACCTGTAAAAGAACTTGAAAGCAATGAATATCCTTACACATTATCTACAGTTCGTGAAGTAGGGCATTATTCTGTAAGGACTATGACTGGTAATTGCCGCACTCTTAGAAATTTAGAGGATGAACCAGGCTTTATTCAAATGAACACTGAAGATTGTGAAAAATTAGGAGTAAAAGAAGGAGAATTCATCAGAGTAACATCAAAACGAGGAAGCTTAATAACTAAAGTCCTTCCTACAGATCGCGTTAAAAAGGGTGCAACTTATATGACATATCAATGGTGGGTTGGAGCATGTAATGAACTTACAACGCATCATCTTGATCCTATAAGTAATACACCTGAATACAAATATTGTGCAATTAAATTAGAAAAAATTGAAGATCAAAAGTGGGCTAAAGAGTATGTGGAAGAGATATATGAAAATCTTAAAACGAAAATGCGCATAAAGCCTAAACAAGGGGGTTCATTATTATGAATTGTTTTGTAAAAGGTAATCCAATAACATGTATAGGATGCAGAACTTGTATGATAGGATGTGTTGTTGCACATGAAGGCTTAGAAATATTTCAGATGGATCCAGATGAATATGCTTTTAATCCAAAGCTTGATATTGTAAAAACTGCTACAATAAGCGTGGCTGTTCAATGTAAACATTGTGAAAATCCAGCATGTATGAGCGTATGCCTATCTTCAGCTATTGATAGGATTGACAACGCAGTTATAATTGATACAAACAAATGCATAGGATGTAAAATGTGCATGATTGCTTGTCCTTATGGAGCTATAAATATGCTAAAGGAAAGTAAATCTGATAAAGTAGTAGCAAATAAATGCGACTTATGTGCTGGAGTAGAAGGTGGCCCAACTTGTGTAAAAGTTTGCCCTACAAAATCGCTTACACTTGAAACAGAAGAGTCGTTGGAAACTTCAGCAAAAAGAAAACGTGTAGAAACAGCCTTAGGCCTATCACAGATTAATGGGTAAATTAAAATGGCTACCATTATGCTGGTAGTCATTTTTATAAGAGGTCGAGCATGAAAAAACTCAGTATGTCTTTTAATATGCCTATTATAAAGGTAAATGATAAAAAATGTATGATTATAGATGAGCCAATAATAGTTGAACATCATTTGGAACTTATTTTAAATGGCAAAAATAAATATGAATTTTTTTGCAGCCCATTTAATTTGAAAGAATTAGTTTTGGGATATTTGTTAACATCTGGTATGATTAAAAATAAAGAGCACATTTTAGAAATTAATTTCAATGAAGAAAACAATGTATGTAAAACAAATATTATTATTGAAGAAATAAAAGAATTAAATATTGTAACTTCATTGACTGTAGAGATAGAATTCATATATAAAATAATGGCTAAAAACTTAAATTATTCTGAAACATTTAAAAAAACAGGTGGTGTCCATAGCGTTGCTATTTTCAATAAAGAACAAGAAAAAATAATAATTATGGAAGATGTAGCAAGACATAATGCAATGGATAAGGCCATAGGATATTGCGTTTTAAATAATATTCCATTAAATGATAAAATACTTGTAGCAAGTGGAAGGGTTTCAGCAGAAATGATAACTAAGGCAAGGCGTTCAGGCATTCCAATTATCATATCTAAATCCGCACCTACAAGTTTATGTATTGAAATAGCAAACAAGGCATGTATTACGTTGATAGGTTTTGTTCGCGGTGAAAGCATGAATGTATATACTCATCCTTATCGGGTAAATTTGGATGATGATATTTTTAAACAGATCTTAAAGCATAGAAGAAAAATTCATTTAAAAGGTATCAAAACTATAAATCAGGAGGTCTAAAATGGAAAATTTGCTAAGTTCATTTGTAATTGCAAATAATGAGAAATGTACTGGTTGCAGAGCTTGTGAAGTTGCATGTTTTGCTTCTCATAATAAAGATAAAGTTTCACATACGGTAGGATCTGTATCAGTTCCTATAACGCCAAGATTATATTTAGTAAGGCTTGAAGATACATGTATGCCTATACAGTGTAAACAATGCGAAGATGCTCCCTGTATGGGTTCCTGTTCTGCTTCTGCTATAACAAAAGTTGATGGCGTTATGATGGTTAATGAAAAATTGTGTTATGGATGTAAAACTTGCATGATGGCATGTCCTTTTGGCGCCATTGAATTATTGCCTCATACTAATGGTCAAGAGACAAAAATATTAGCTTATAAATGCGACCGTTGTATTGAAGATTCTGAACCTGCATGTATAAAAGCATGTCCTCATGAAGCATTGAGATTTGTAAATCCAAATGAGGAAGCAAAAGATAAGAAAATAAAAGCTGCAATGGCGTTAAGATTAACAGTATAGAGGTGAGATATATGGTAATAAATATTGATAAAGATATATGTACAGGTTGTCAAGAATGTGTTGAGGTGTGCCCATCTTATGCAATTGAAGGTGAAAAAGGTAAACCCCAAGAAATTAATCAAGATAAATGTGTTATGTGCGGTCAATGTGTTCAAAAATGCAAATCTTATGTTTCTCTTATAGATCATGGAAAATCTATTTATGATGAAAAGATAAAGGAGAGAAATTTACCAAAAACTCTTAAAGAGCCCTTATTTGCAGCATACAATATGTGCAATATTGAAAAAGTTAAAAAAGCATTAGAGGATAAAGAACTTTTCACCATAGTTCAAAGTGCGCCAGCAGTACGTGTAGGCATAGCAGAAGACTTTGGATATCCTCTTGGAACATTAGCACATGGAAAGCTTGCTGCTGTTCTTAAAAAGATTGGATTCGATAGGGTTTATGATACAAATTTTCCTGCTGATCTTACAATCATGGAAGAAGGCTCTGAGCTTATTGAAAGAGTGACAAGTGGCGGTGTTCTTCCGATGTTTACCTCCTGTTGTCCTGCTTGGGTAACATTCCTTGAAAGATCATATCCTGAATTAAAAGATCATTTATCAAGCTGCAAATCCCCTCAACAAATGGGAGGTGCTGTGTTTAAAACTTATGGCGCTAAAATAAACAATGTAGATCCTTCAAAAATATTTAGCGTGTCTATAATGCCATGTACTTGTAAAACATTTGAAAGCGATAGAGAAGAAATGAATTCAAGTGGGTATAAGGATGTAGATGTAGTTTTAACTACAAGGGAGCTTGCATATTTAATTAAAGATATGGGAATAGACTTTAATTCTCTTGATGATGATTTTTTTGATAGCACTTTAGGGTTATATTCAGGTGCTGGAGAGATTTTTGGAGTTACTGGTGGAGTTATGGAAGCTGCTATTAGAACTGGATATGAATTAATAAGCGGTGAAACTTTATCAGATGTTGATATAAAATCAGTTCGTGGCACTGATGGTTTTAGAAAAACTACAATTAAGATTAAAGATCTTGAACTTAAAGTAGGAGTTGTAACAGGGCTTAAAAATGTAATTCCAGTTTTAAATGAAGTAAAAGCTGGAAACCTCGATTTGCATTTTATAGAAGTAATGACATGTCCAAATGGATGTATAAGCGGTGGAGGGCAACCTAAACTCCTATTAGATTCTAAAAAACAAGAAGCTTATAATAAAAGAATACAATCAACTTATGAACACGATAAAGATCTTCCTATAAGAAAGTCTCATGAAAATCCTGCTATTAAGAAAATTTATAAAGATTTTTTAAAGAAACCTTTAGGAAAAGAATCACATCATTTATTACATACAGAATACTGCTTAACTAAAAATGATTAATCAAAACCATTTGAATATTAAAAATATGCTTTTAGTTGGTTCAACAGTGCGCAATATTGGCAAAACTACTTTTGCTTCATCTATAATTAATAAATGGAAAGATGAATATCCTATAATTGGTTTAAAAATAACAACAATACATGATAAAAGTGGAAAGTGCCAGCATGGCAATGAGGGCTGTGGTATTTGTACAAATATAAAGGATAACTATGTTATACTTGAAGAAAAAAGTGAGAATAAAAAAGATACCGGTGTTTTACTTTCTTCAGGGGCTATGAAGGTATATTGGATTCGATCATTAAAAGACAAATTATTCGAGGCTATTAATGAGTTTTTGAATATGATTCCTAAAAATACAATTATTGTTTGTGAATCAAATACCTTAAGAAAATATGTTAAACCTGGTGTATTTGTAATGATGACTAAAGAAAATAGTGGCAAAATAAAAGAAACGGCCTTAAATGTCATAAATGAAGCTGATTTTTTAGTTGATTTAGATTTAAATAGCATTGATGATGTTATTGGAAAAATTAAAATCAATAATTATGATAATAATTATTTTATAGAGCCTATAAGCTTTTGGGCGAAAGGCTTTTCGCTTGTTATATTAGCAGGTGGTAAAAGCAGTCGCATGGGATCAGATAAGGCAGATCTTAAATATGATAATAAAAGTTTTTTAGAAATTTTAATAGAAAAGGGTAGGGAATGTGGTTTTTCAGATATAGTAATTTCAGGGTATAAAAATAGTATTTGTGGAATCACTCCTGTAAAAGATGAAATTATAGAAAGAGGGCCTTTAGGTGGAATGTACTCTGCTTTTAATGCAGTTAAAAACCCTTATTGTTTAGTTTTATCTGTAGATATACCTAAAATAAATATTAAAAGTTTAGTACCAATGGCACAAAGCCATATTAAAGGCGATAAAGGAGCAACTCTTCTTTCAAAAGATGGGAAAATTGAGCCTTTAATTGGAATATACAATGCTGATTTAAGAAAAAATATTTATGAAATAATAAAAGATAGATCAGCAAGTGTTTTAAAACTATTTGATGAAATGGGCTATAATGCCTTTAACTTTGAAGGTGATAGTAAAATGCTTCAAAATATAAATACTAAAGAAGATTATGAAAGTTTATAAAACAATTAAATTCCAAGTCATAACTACCTATTTTACTGGAAGTTATGGCTTGGAACAACCATTTTTTAAAAAATTTTATGGAGCATCGATTAAACTCCACGTGATAGTTGCATTATATGTGCCTGCTAATACAGCGCCTGAAGGTGCAGTTAAAAAAACATTATTATTTTGTAAACTTGTTTCTAATGTAGGATACCATCTAGTTATGGATGTACCTTTTCCAGTTCCACTTGGAGCAATTAAAACATCAACGCCGTAAATATCTCCTGAATAAAGAATAACACTATTAATGGTGTTAGGTGGAACAAATTCTGAATTTTGGCTCAATGAAAATCCGTTATTTAAACATATAAAGCTTCCTGGTAAACAATTTAAAAAATCTCCACAATTAAAGGCGCTTAATTTTGCTTGAAGTTTAAAACCAGAACCAGTACCACGAAAATCAGATACTTGAACAAATGGTTTTAAATTAATTGCTTTGCAGACTAAATTCGTTGAAGACACCTTATGATCACTAAAAGAAATTGGGGGAATATAGTCTATGCTTAATGGACCTGTTTGCCCTGTGCCAGGCTCTAGTGGATATAGGTCTTGGGTTGGATCATCTGGGCTAACTGGTGATATAGGTTCATTGCTTGCAATATATGTAAACACAACCGTATTAGATGGCTGGAGCACAGTAAATGAAAAGCCATTGCCTATAATTGTTGTATTTACATCGTTTAGTGTGGCCGAAGAGACTTTATAGCCTTTAACTTTTAATGAATTTGCAATAAACTGACTACCTTTATTTATATGCGGACTTTTAACTGGTGCTCTAATATTATTTCCACTAATATCTTGAAAATAAATATCTACAGAAGCTAGATCTATCATTAAATTTAACGTTATATCATTGGTTTGCAGGGATATATCATAACTGCTTTCGCTAATTGTAAAATAGTTTGATTTTTGGGCAGATATTGTATAATTACCTAATGTTAAATCAAATGAATAAAATCCATTTGTATCAGTTGAAGTTGTTTGGTGCACAGATGAATCTAATGAAATTGCAGTAACTGTAGCTCCAGCAATAGGAGTATCTGTTCCTTTATTTGTGATCATACCTGAAACTGTATAATAAGATTCTATTTTAGTTACTTTGCCTGCATCGCCTGAAGCAAACCAAAGATTAGAATTATTAAAAATTCCACCTAGATATCCTGTAGAAAAAGAAGGATAGGATATCAATTCATTTGTAGTTGCATTTATCTTAAATAATTTTCCAGAATAAGGTGTAAACCAAACGCTTTCACCATCATAAATTGCCCCAGAATACAAACCTTGAATTCCTGAAGCAACTTGAATAATATCGTTTGAATCTTTATCAATTTTTAAAACTAAACCAGATGCCCACGGACACATCCATATGTATTTACCGTCAAAAGCTCCACCATAAAACTGACCACCTCCAGGGAAATCTATTGTTGTCATGGCATTTGGGTCATCTGAAGATGCAAGTATATCTAATTTTATTATTTGCTTAGCACCTGCAGGCATCATGTAAAGATATCTCTCAATTAAAATACCACCTGAGAACAATGAATTAAGCGAATTTGCAGCCCAAAAGTCTTTTGGCCAATTATCATAAAGTACCATATTTCCATTTAAATCACTTCTAATTAATGAGCGAGAACCATAGGGAATAAGCCATATATATCTACCATCAAAAATTCCAGAAAAAAACTTATAACCATTTGAAATTGTTGATAAATTTGGCAATAAATAACCAGTCATTTCACCTGTAGTGGCATTTATTTTCACAAGTTGATTTGCTTGCCTTGGGATAAGCCAAATATTAGTGCCATCAAAAGTACCTCCAGTAAAAGCCCAGTATCCAAGGTTTATGCCAGGCAATGTTGAAAGATTATATTTTGTCATTTGCCCTTCAGTGGAATAATTTGTATCAACCTTAGTTACATAAGGCTGAGCACCATTTGGAACCATCCACATATAACGGCCATCAAAAATAGCTCCAAAATAATTTCTATTATTAACATCTGAAGGAAATGTTGTAAAGTCCTTTTGACGAATTTTATTGGACATAGGATATCCACGTAACACTCCAGAATTGCTAATTCCATCTTGATTTGTTAATATAAAACTAGTAGTATTTTTAATTAGTATTATAAAAATAAATAAACAAAAGGCAAAAATATTTTTTTTAATCAAATTATCATCTCTCTTATTTTTTAATTATAATAATTTATTTTATTTAATTTAATAAAATAAATCAAAAATAAAAATAAAGTTATAATCAGAGTTTTTAAAATAATAATTAAATCCAAACTATTTATGAATGAGGTTATTTTATTTTTATCAGTATTTATATTCTTAGTTTCATTATTTTTAATGTTAAAAAGCCTTTCTAATTTCCAATTGTTAGAATTATAAAAAATTTTCACAATAACTTTATAATTTACATTGCTTAAAATTTCTTTTTCTAAACTAATTGGCAGAGAATATACAGAATTTGGAGCCATATCTATTTTTTTCTTTGAAAAATCGTATAATGGAGTTTTATCCCCATCTTTAAATATTTGTGCTGTAATGTTCATATTTTTGATTATAAGTGGTTTGGGATTTTCTATATCTAAAGTAATATAATTTTTATAGTTTATAACGGCAGGTTTTATATATGTTAATTTAAAATCTGGTTCTATTTTTTTATCAGTTTCATGAATTTTCACACCAATTACGTAAGAAAATAAATTTTCTATGGTTTGGGTACTTTCTAATTGTTTACTTTTTTCTTTTGTAAATATTATTGCACCTAAGATTGTTCCATCAAAAACCTCTTTTGGAGTTGATACTAAGATATTCACTTGTTTTTTTGCAAATGATCCTAACTCAATTTTATCTTTATCTAGTTTTGCTATTTTATTAAATGGCAATTTTAAAGTGCAATGAGGATCTGTTTCAACTTGGTATTCTATTGTGCCATTTCTATTAGTTGATGCGGCATTGATGTTAACATTGACAGTTATAGGTTCTTTATTATTATTAATAACATCAACGACGAGAACTTGCTTTGAATTTTCTTTCATCACAATATCAAAATAGGATTGTTTTTTATCAAATTGATTTTCAGGTATCCTAGCTCTAACTGAAAAGCTACCTATATTTTGATTTGTAGCAAAAGCAATAACATTTGGTTTTATAAAAAATAACATTAACAATATAATTACCAATATGAATTTATATAAAAATATTAGCCGCATTTATTAAACTCCTTTTACATATTAGCTATGGAGCATCAATTAAAGACCAAGTTATAGTAGCATAATGACTTCCTAAAGTTGCTGTTCCTCCAATTATATTTAAATTTACATTTTCATTATTTCCTTCAATACCAATCCATTCTATAGTATTATTTCCTAATCCTTGATTTGCCTCGGCAATAGCAACATTAGTTGAAGATATTCCATCTGCCTCTAAAATAATTGGGGAATTCACAGTTATAGGTAATATTCCAGGAAATAACTCAGAAACAGTTGGATTTGTAAAAATTATACTCGCTCTAGGTAAAGTGAAGGAAACTCCATTTGTAAACTCACTGCATGTAGCTACTACCTTCCATCCAACTCCACTACCTCTTAAGTCAATAACTTTTAAATATACACTTGCTTCTTGAGCAGGGCTTAACTTAGTATTTGCAGAAATTATATTATCTCCAAAAGTGATGCTTGGAATTTGTACTAAAGTTAATGTGCCTGGAGTAAATGTAACTGATACATCTGATTCTGCAGTTATGTTTGTTGCAGAGCAAATTTTAAAAGAATATAAAAAAGTTAAGTAAACTGTTAAAATTAAGATTAACCACTTTATGTTTTTCATTTAAATTCCCTTATAAATAGAGTTTGTTAAAAAACAAACCAACGTTATTTTGTTATTTTAAGTATTAACTTTTTTTAAATTTTTTAATACCATAATTTAGAACATGATGAATTAGAAAAAGTAAAGGTTTTTTTTCATCACCTTGGCCTTTTTTATTGTTTTTTTAAATATTCATATGATATACTTTAAAAAGTATGTATAGGTTAACACAAACCTTTTACTAATAAATTACAGGAGACGTTATGAATATTCGATCTATTACATTAGATATTAAAAGTCGTCTTAAAAGTGATAGGGATTTTAAGCTTTTGTTACTGGTTAGCACATTCACTGGAGTAGCATCTGGTATATATACTCCTATATTTGCTAATTATTTAAGTGTAGTATATCACCTTAATGAAACGCAACGTGGCATGGTTGAATTTCCTAGAGAACTACCTGGTGCAACAATTATGCTTGTGCTGAGTCTTGTTGCATTTTTAGGTGATATCAGGCTAGCTGCACTTGGCATGGTTGCAGCATCCCTTGGGCTTGTTGGTATGGGATTATTGGCACCTACATTTGGTTTGATGATTCTTTGGCTTGTAGTGTATAGCTATGGTCAACATGTTGTTATGCCATTAATGCCAAGCATTGGCATGAGTTTGTCTGACCCTAAAGAGTACGGAAAGCGGCTGGGACTTTACAGTGCATATGGCTTATTTGCAACATTATTTGGATATGCTGTAGTTGGTTTAGGTTTCTTGTTCTTTCATATGAGTTATGATGTTGCATTTGTTATTGCAGCGGTTTTTTATATGTTTGCAGCAATTATTATTCTTAAAATGGACAAACCAAAAACAAAGAAGAAAAAAGCTAGGCTCTTTCTTCATAAACGGTATACATTATATTACATACTAAGCATGACAAATGGTGGGCGCAAGCAAGTTTTTTTAACATTTGCTCCTTGGGTTTTAATTACAGTTTTTGATTTAGGTCCAATTTGGTTTTCAATTTTGGGGTTTATAATTGCAATTATTAGCATAGCTACGAGAACCATAGTAGGTAAGGCCATTGATAAACTTGGAGAGAGGTTTGTACTTTCTGTTGAAGCTGCAACCCTTTTTATAATTTGCTTTGGTTACATGTTCTCATCTAATTTTTTTTCAAAGGGTGTGGCTGTTATCATCATGTGTGCTTGCTATGTGATTGACAGTTCAATGAGTGTAGTAGAAATGGCACGTTCTACATATGTTAGAAAGATATCGGTAAGTCCAGAAGATGTAACCCCAACGCTTTCAGCTGGCCTCAGCATAGATCATATCGTAGCTATGTCTATTCCAATTTTAGGGGGACTTCTTTGGACAGTTACAGGTAGTTATCAGGCTGTGTTTGCAGTGGCAGCAGGGATAGCCATATTGAATTTCTTCTTATCTACACAAATTAAAATTCCTAAAATGGATCATGATGAAAAATAAATTAATTATTATGCCTTGTTTATGAGTTCTTTTTACAATAAAATAATTTATAATATGTGGTATAGATGCATTAAACATACTTGTATAGAAAATTTAATTTTAAGGAGGTATATAGCTAGCTATGGAAAATAAAATCTTAGAGATTTTAGAAAACATGCAAAGAGAATTTAAAGAGGATTTTAAGAAGTTAGATGATAAGACTGAAGCATTAAAAGATGATATTAAAAGATTAGATGATATTAAAAGGCTAGATGATAAAATAGATAAAAAAGTAGATATATTATCAAAAGAAATAGCCAGCGAATTTTTAAATTTAACTGGAGTAATATCAAATATGTTTGATGATTTAAAAGATAATTTAAAAAAGATATTAGATTTGTGGAAACCGTTACAGCAGAAAATTTATATGATATTAAAAAATTGAAAAGCATTAAGTAATATAGACTTTCTATAAAAAATGGTGAGAATTTCTCACCATTTTTTTTAATTATCTGTATCTTTTAATTTTGTAAAATCATAATTCTTATTTTTGCCATAATAATGAGTATGAAGAAGATCGTGTGCTTTATGGCTAAGTGGTTTTTCCAAGAATACATCATAAAGATGAAGGATATCTGGATTTTTATGAGATTTTCTTATAATCATGTTTTTGTCAATATTATATATTGCATCTATTCTCTTTGCTTTAACATCCATAGTAGATTTTATAGGCTGTCCCCCACCACCTATACATCCACCAGGGCATGCCATTACTTCTACAAAATGATAAGAACATGTTCCTTCCTTAATCTGTTTCAAAATAGTATCTGCATTTTTTAATCCGTGAGCCACTGCTACTTTTAGTTCTAAATCATCAATCTTAATAACTGCTTCTTTTATACCATCAAGCCCTCTTACTGAGGTTAAATTGATATTTCCTAAAGGTTTATTTGTAATTACCTCATAAGCAGTTCTAACAGCAGCCTCCATTACCCCGCCAGTTGCACCAAAAATGGCACCTGCACCACTACCTATACCAAAAGGTTCATCAAATACATCTTCCTCTAAATCACAAAATTCAATACCAGCTGATTCAATCATACGGGCAAGCTCTCTTGTAGTTAAAACATGATCCACTTCACGTGCACCATTTGTAACCATTTCCGGGCGAGATGCTTCGTATTTTTTTGCTGTACAAGGCATTATAGATACTGTAATAATATCCTTTGGATCTTTATTAATAAGCTCTGCATAGTAAGACTTAGATAAAGCCCCAAACATTTGCTGTGGTGATTTGCAAGAAGATAGGTGAGGGAGTAAATCCTCATATTTTCCTTCTATATAATTAATCCAGCCAGGAGAACAAGAAGTTATCATAGGGAATGTTCCGCCATTTTTAACTCTGTCAATGAGTTCATGTCCCTCTTCAATAATGGTTAAATCTGCTGTGAAATTTGTATCAAATATTTCGTCAAATCCAAGCCTTCTAAGCGCTGCTACAGTTTTTCCTGTTACAATTGAACCTTTTGGAAAATTAAAAGCATCTCCAAGAGCAACTCTTACAGCAGGAGCTACTTGTACAATAACATGTTTTGATGGATCATGAATTGCATCCCAAACTTTTTGCGTTTCATCATTTTCTAAAATTGCGCCTACAGGGCAAACTGCAGAGCATTGACCACAAAAAACACATAAGGTTTTTTCAAGAGGAAGATCGTATGCAGGAGCTATACTATAATTAATAGATCGGTGAGAATGAGTTAATGCATGGACATTTTGAACCTTCTGACATGCTTCAACACAGCGACCACATTTTATGCATTTTGAGTAATCCCTCACTATAGAAGGATTAGTATCATCTAAAGGAAGTGATTCAACCACATCTTCAAGGTTAGTTCTAGAAATATTAAACCTTCTACATAAGTTTTGAAGTTCACAATTGCCATTTCGCACACATTTTAAACAATCTTGATTATGATTTGATAGTATTAGTTCTAGAATGCCTTTTTGCATGTCCCAAACTTTTTTAGAATTAGTTTCTATCTCCATTTTATCCCACACATAAGTTGAACATGCTGAAGTTAATTTTTTACTCCCCTTTACTTCAACTACACAAATTCTACAATTTGCTTTAATGCTTTGATCTGGATGATAACAAAGGTGAGGAATATTTATATTTACAAGCTTTGCAGCTTCTAATATGGTCATAGGCTTATCAAGTGACAATGGTTTTTTATTTATAACTATATTTATTTTATCCATGAAAATCTACTCCTTATATGCCAAATTCTTCAGGGTAATGATGAAGTGCAGAAAGAAATGCATTTTGAGCTGTTTCTCCTAAACCACAAAAAGCACATTGATTCATGATTTTTGCAAAACGTTCTGCTGTGCTTAAATCTTCAGATCTTTGAATTCCCTTTGCAAATCTATCTATAATTTTTCCTATTTGACGATTGCCTTCACGGCAAGGCGTACATTTTCCGCAAGATTCATGAATAAAGAAATCTTGAATGGATTTCACAAAATCTATAACCTTAGTTCTATCATCAACAACTAATATAGCTCCTGATCCAATAATTAGGCCTACTTTTTTCAAATCTTCATAAGTATATGGTGTGTCTATTAGCGATGCTGGTCCAATTTTACCTGAAGCACCACCTAATTGCATGAATTTTAAATTGTGTCCATTTGGAATACCACCACCAATTTCATATATGATTTCTCTTAAGGTGATACCAAATGGTATTTCATAACTTCCAGGGTTGTTTACATTTCCAGCAATTGATATAACTTTTGTACCTGGAGAACTTTCAGTTCCATATTGTGTATATTTTTCAGTTCCATTTTGTATTAATGCACATGCTGTTGCAAGGGTTTCTACGTTGTTTACACAAGTTGGCAATTGCCAAAGTCCACATTCTTTTATAAATGGTGGCTTAATTCTAGGTCTTCCACTTTTTCCCTCTATAGATTCTATAAGCGTTGAACCTTCACCACATACATAAGCTCCTGCGCCAGAGTACACATGAATATGGAAATTAAAACCTGAGTTTAAAATGTTGTCGCCTAAAAAACCTTTTTTATAACATTCATCTATATTTTCCTTAATTGAAGCTTGTAAATGTCTATATTCTTCTCTAATATAAATGTATCCGTTTTGTGCTCCTACAGTGTAGCCACAAATAATCATTCCTTCAATTAGTCTAAATGGATCTTTTTTTATTATGTCTCTATCTTTAAATGTGCAAGGCTCACCTTCATCAGCATTGCAGATAATCACCTTATTATCTCCTTTAACTGCAGCAGCTTGGGCCCATTTTCTAGATGCACTGTATTCTGCTCCTCCTCTTCCTCTCAAGCTGGATGATTTCATTAAATCGATTACTTCATTTGGTAAAAGAGAAAATGCTTTTTTGGTTGCTAAAAAACCTCCAATTGAAAGATATGAATCTAGTGAGCAAGGATTATATTTATCAAAATTTTCTGTAATAAAACTTACTGTTTTACTCATTTATAAACCTCCTATATACAAGTAGAAATGATTTCTTTTACTTTTTCAAAAGAAGTTAAATGGCCATATACTTTTCCATTGACACGCATTGCTGGTGAAATATCACAAGCTCCAAAACAAGGTGTAAATTCAAGTGCAAATTTCTCATCTTGTGTTATTTCTCCAATCTTTACTCCAATGATTTTTTCAATGGATTTTTTAAGCTCGCTGTTTCCGACTACATTGCAAACTACACTATCGCAAATTTGAATTATATAATCTGCACGTCTCATAGGTGAAAGAGCAGCATAAAAGGAAATTACATCGTATACTTGGCTTATAGGAAGGTCTAATTCTTCACTTACATATACGGCTACTTCGGTTGGGATATAGTGTTTTGGAATTATATCTTGTATCTCTAGAAGTATATTTACAAGTCTTGATGAGTTGTTATTATTGTTTTTTATGATGGAATCAATTTGTTTTATGAGATCTTTTGTAAGAACTTCAAAAGATTCAGCGGTGGTGCTTACGGCTGCGTTTTTGATCATTTTTAATCTCTCCTTTAATTTTTTTATCTTTTTAAAAGATTAATTAAAAAGATTATACCAGAAAAAATAGCATTTTTATATATAAACAAAAAAATATTTTTTAAATAAAAAATTTTTTAAATAAAAAATTTTTATTAAAAAACATAATTTAAAAAGTATAATGGAATTAATAAAATTAATTTTGGTGGTGTAGTTAGGTGAATTTATTTGAAAATAATAATAATTAGAGTTAGCATGTTTAAAGGAAAAAGTCATGATGCTATGAAGCCAATTATATTTCCTATTTTAAAACAATTAACGCCAACTGCTTATGAAACGGTATTTTATGATGATAGAATAGAGGATTTACCAGATATTATGTATGGCGATATAATAGCTTTTTCGGTGGAAACTTTTACGGCAAAGAGAGCTTATGAGCTTTCTAAGATGTATAAAAGAGAAGACAATTTAATAGTGATGGGAGGTTTTCATCCTAGTATAATGCCCAATGAATGCAAAACCCATTCTGATGTTGTGTTTATTGGAGATGCTGAAGATACTTGGCCTTGCTTTTTAAAGGATTATGAAAATAGAGAAGTTAAAGAATTTTATAGGTCAAAGTTTTTATCTAAAATTCCTCCAATTAATCAAAAATCAGCTGTATTTTTAGGAAAGAAATATCACAAAATAAGTATTATGCAATTTTCTAGAGGGTGTAAATTTTATTGCGATTTTTGCTCTATTAAATCCATGTATAAAGGAGCTGTAAGGCAAAAATCTATAGAAGATATAAAACTTGAGTTAAAAAATACAGATGAAGATCTTTTATTTTTTATAGATGACAATCTTTTTTTAAATGAAGAATCTGCAATTTCACTTTTTGAAGCCATAGCTCCTTTAAAAAAGAAATGGGCTTGCCAGATAAGCATAGACATAGCTTTAAATGATAAACTTTTATCTTTAATGAAAAAAAGCGGATGTATTTTGGTGTTAATTGGGTTTGAATCTTTAGAAGAAGAAAATTTAAAAAAGATGAAAAAAGTAGCTAATTTACAAATGGATAATTATGATAGAGCAATTAAAAATATTTATAGAAACGGATTATTAATATATGCCACATTTGTATTAGGATATGATTTTGATACTGTAGATACCATTGAGAATACTATAAAATTTGCAAGCTTTTATAATTTTACTGTAGCTAATTTTAATATTTTAATTCCAATGCCAGGAACAGGTGTTTATGAAAGGCTTAATAAAGAAAATAAGCTTAACTTTGAAAAATGGTGGCTTCATGACGGTTATAAATATGGTGATGCAATTTTTAACCCAAATTCAATTACAGCTGATGAATTGCAAAAATACTGTAGAAAAGCTCGATTTGATTTCTATAGCTTTAGAAGTATTTTAAAGAGATTTTTTTTAAACCCATTACATTTAAGGCCAAAACAAGCAATGATTTACTTTATATTAAATATTTCTTCAAGGCTTGAGATAAAGAGAAAACAAGGAAAATCATTAGGGTGAGGTGTTTTAAATGAAGTTGACTTTAATAAAACCTAATATTGGTAGAATGGAACATAGCTTATATGTAGATGAAGGGCCTATGGAACCACTTCAGCTTGGCATTCTCGCAAGCCTTGTTCCTAAAGATGTAGAGGTTGTTTTATATGATGATAGAATTGAAGAAATACCCTACGATGAACCTACAGATTTAGTAGCTATTACTGTTGAGACTTTTACAGCAAGGAGAAGCTATGAAATATCAGAAGAATTTCGAAAACGCAATATTTTAGTGGTAATGGGAGGAATTCATGCAACGCTCATTAAAGAGGAAGTTATGGAACATGCTGATGCAGTTGTAGTTGGAGATGCTGAAGGGGTTTTTTGTGATTTAATTTGTGATGTTAAAAATGGAAATTTAAAACCTCTTTATGAGGCTAAAGAAATAGCTATTCCACAGGATGGAATAATTACAAGAAGAGATATTTTTGAAAATAAAGGGTATTTGCCAATTACTCTTTTGCAATTTTCAAGAGGTTGCAAGTTTTCCTGTGATTTTTGCGCATCCTCTTTTTATTTTAAAAGCAAGCACTATTGCAGAAAGGTGGAAGATGTAGTTTTAGAAATAAAATCTCAAAAGAGAAAGCTTTTATTTTTTGTAGATGACAATATTGTGGCAGATTTTAAAAAAGCTAAAGAATTATTTAAAGCCTTAATTCCTCTTAAAATAAAATGGGTAAGCCAAGGAAGCATAAATATGCTTGAAGATGATGAGTTAATGGATCTTATGGTAAAGAGCGGATGTTTAGGACTTGTTATTGGATTTGAATCTATTAATGAAGAAAATTTAAAGATCATGAACAAGAGAGCAAACTTTAAAAAAGCATCTAATTATTATAAAGATGAAATAAAATCGCTTAGAAAATGGGGCCTTCAAACTTGGGCAGCTTTTACGGTTGGCCACGATTATGATACTGTTTTAAGTATTAAAAAAACCTGTGAATTTGCTATTAAAAATAAATTTTGCTTTGCAGCTTTTAATATTTTAATGCCTTATCCTAGTACTATGTTTTATAAAAGATTAGAAGAAGAAAATCGCCTTTTATATGAGGGCAAATGGTGGCTGCATGAGGAATATAGATTTAACCACTCATCAATAATTCCTAAAAACATGTTGCCAGATGATTTAACTAAAACCTCATTTTATTGTCGTAAGAGGTTTAATTCATTTTGGTCCATTTTTATAAGAGCTTTAGATTTTAAAACTAATATGAGAAGCCCTTATAGATTTTTTACTTATTTAGTTTATAATCCTCTTTTTAGAAAAGAAGTTTTTAAAAAGCAAAGCATGAAATTTGGTTTAGGAGAGTTCTATGGAAAAGATAAAGGGTAAATTAGTAAAAATAGATGAGCTTTCAAATGATAATATTTTAGATATGTTTAATTTAATGGATACATTTTATGAAAATATGAATTTTTCAATTTTTAAAAAGGATTTAACGAATAAAGATTTTTGTATAATTTTATTAGATGAGAAAAGTTATATACAAGGATTTTCCACTCAAAAGATTATGCATATACCAGTTAATGGAATGAAAATTCATGGGGTTTTTTCTGGTGATACAATAATTCATAAGGATTACTGGGGAAGTTTAGAGTTATACAAGGTTTTTTCTCAATATTTTTTTGAGTATGGAACTAAGTTTTCTGAATTTTATTGGTTTTTAATCTCTAAAGGGTATAAAACTTATAAGATATTAACTACATTTTTTAAAGAATTTTATCCAAATTATAAAGAGGATACACCAAGGGATATTTTGGAAATAATAAATGGCTTTGGAAAATATGCTTATTTAGATGAATTTAATGAAAAAACTGGAATAATAGAATATAAAACAAATAAAGATAAATTAAAGGAAGGTGTGGCAGATATAACCAAAAAGCAAGAAAAAGATAAGAACATAGCTTTTTTTAAAAGTAAAAATCCTGGATATGTTAATGGAAATGACCTTGTATGCGTAACTAGTTTAAGAAAAGATAACCTTCATTCACTAGCTCAGAGGCTTCTTTTTTAATGGGTACATATAGTTTAGTTTGCTTTATTATAAATTCTATTTGTTTAAAATTATACAAAAAGGAATATAAGGAATTTATAAAAACAAAGGATTTAGAGAAGGCTCAATTAAATAAACTTAAAAGTATAATTCAAAATAACAAAAATACTGTTTATGGAAAAAAATTTAATTTTAAAAATATAAATTCATATGATGATTTTAAGAATGACGTTCCATTAACAGATTATGAAGACTATATACCTTATATTGAAAATATTAAAAAAGGTGAGGGAGGCATACTTACACAAGAAGATGTGCTTCTTTTAGAGTTAACTAGTGGATCAACTTTTGCCAAAAAATTAATTCCTTACACTAAAGGTTTAAAGGATGAATTTCAAAAGGGCATTAGGCCTTGGATCTATAATCTTTACACTAGTTATCCTGAAATTAAATGGGGGAAAAGCTATTGGTCCATAACGCCTATTGCAACGAAAAGAGAATTTACAGAAGGCGGTATTCCTATTGGATTTGAAAACGACAGCGATTATTTTGGAAAGTTTGAAAAATACTTAATTGAAAGGATATTTGCAGTTAAAAGTGAAATTTCAAAGGAAAAAAGCATTGAAGATTTTTATTTTAAAACCTCTATTGAATTGCTAAAGTGCAAAAACTTAAGGTTTATTTCTGTTTGGAGCCCAACGTATTTAATAATTTTATTGGATTATATTTATGAAAATAAGGAAAAACTTCTAAAAAATTTACCTAAAAAAAGGAAACATAACATTGAAAATGCTTTGATTAATAAAGAATACGAAAGAGTATGGCCTAAATTAAAAGTTATAAGCTCCTGGTGCCATGGGTCTTCCAAACATTACTTATATAAATTAGTTAAGTTATTTAAAAATGTGACAATAGAACCAAAGGGATTAATTGCAACAGAATTTTTTGCATCATTTCCTTTTATAAATGAAAAAGGTGCAAGGCTTAGCATAAATTCTCATTTTTTTGAATTTTTATCCCTCAAAGACAATAAAATATATTTAAGCCATGAGATTATAAGTGAAAAGGAATATGAAATTATAGTTACAACTTCTGGAGGCTTTTACAGATATAAAACTGGAGATATTGTAATGGTTAGTGGATTTTATGAGAATATTCCTCTTATTGAGTTTATGAGGAGAAATGGCAGAGTGTCAGATTTATTTGGGGAAAAGCTAAATGAAGGCTTTGTAAGAAATGCAATGCTTAATTTAGGTATTGAGGGAGAATTTTTAATGGTAGCTCCAGAAAAGGATAGATATGTGCTTTATATTAAAGGAGAAATACAAAAGGGAAAATTTTTAAATTTAGATAAAGCTTTGCGAGAAAATTTTCACTATGATTACTGTAGAAAGCTCGGTCAACTTAAAGAAATAAGAATTTTCATTTTAAATGGCAATCCTGAAAAAGAATATACAGAATATTATATGAAAAAAGATATGAGAATAGGGGATATAAAACCTGCACTTCTAAGTTTAAATGAAGGTTTCGATAAAGTATTTAAAGGATATTACTTAAATTTAGAAAGGATGATTTTATGAGAATAGCACTCCTTGCACCTGCTGGAGCTATGCATAGATACAATGGAAGTTTTGGTCATAGCCTTCACTATGCTCCCTTGACCTTAACCACCCTTGCAGCATTAATTCCTCCTGAAATTGAAGCAGAAGTAGTTATATATGATGAATCAGCAGGTGAAATACCACTTGATATTAATGCAGATATAATTGGCATAACTTGCATTACTGGAACATCTTCAAGGTGCTATGCATATTCTGATTATTTTAGAAAAAGAGGTATAACTGTGATAATGGGGGGAGTACATCCTACATTAATGCAGGAAGAAGCATCATTACATGCAGATTCTGTTGTAGTTGGGTTTGCTGAAGAAACATTTCCAAGGCTTTTAAAGGATTTTAAAAATAAAGATTTAAAAAGATTATACATTCAACGAAGCGATTATACAATTGAAAATAGGCCCATTCCAAGAAGAGAGCTTCTTAATAAAAAGCGTTACATAACTATGAATTCAGTGGAAGCTGTAAGGGGTTGTTCTCTTCCATGTACATTTTGTGCATACCCTGCTGCATTTGGAAGAACAATATATAAAAGGCCAGTTAAAGAAGTTATAGCAGAAATTGAAAGCTTAAATTCAAAAATAGTTTTATTTCCAGATGTTAATTTAATTGCTGATAGAAAATACGCAATTGAATTATTTACTGCTATGATACCTCTTAAAAAATATTGGCTTGGTCTTGCAACTTCACAGGTTGGAATAGATGATGAAATAGTAAATATCTTTCAAAAAAGCGGTTGCAAAGGGTTATTAATTGGATTTGAATCCATATCACAAAACTCACAAGAGTATATAAATAAAGGAGTTAATAAGGTATATAGTTATTCAGAGCTTATGAAAAAACTTCACCATAATGGCATTTTAGTACAAGGATGCTTTGCTTTTGGCTCAGATGATGAGGATAAAACAGTTTTTGAAAGAACTGTTGAAATGGTTATTGAATGCAAAATAGATTTGCCTAGATATTCTATATTGACCCCTTTTCCTAAAACAATTTATTACAATAATTTAAAACATGAAGATAGAATTTTTGAAAACAATTGGGCCATGTATGACGTTGAACACTGTGTATTTGGACCAAAACTTATGACTAAGGAAGAGCTCGAAAATGGCATTAAATGGGCATGGATAGAGACATATAAATTTAAAAATCTATTTAAAAGATTGGCACCTTTTACAAATGCACCTTGGCTTTCTTTTTTAGCAAATTATGGTTATAAGGGGTATGCAGATAAATTTGATAAATTTACAAGAGAAGTAATGTGTGACAACTCTGATATAACTTAAGGAGGGCGTATGATTGTAACGTTTATATTACCTGCTATAGGGAAAAAACACGGTCAAAAATACATTGGAACTTGGAAAATGGAACCTTTAACAATTGCAGTTTTAAAATCTTTAACTCCTAAATCTATAGAGACTAAATTTTTTGATGATAGAATTGAATTAATTGATTACAACGTGAAAACAGACCTTGTGGCAATAACTGTAGAAACATATACTGCAAAGAGAAGCTATTTTATTGCTAAGGAATTTAAAAAAAGAGGAGTTAAAGTAGTCCTTGGCGGATATCATGTAACACTTTTAGAAGAGGAAGCTTTAAATTATGCAGATTCAGCAATTGTAGGAAATGCAGAAAGTGTTTGGGAAGAAGTTTTAGAGGATTTTAAAAATGGGAAACTAAAAACCATATATAGAGGTACGACTATTTATAAAAATAACTTTCCAGATAAATCCATTTGTAAAGATAAAAAATATTTAAAAGTTTCTTTAGTTGAAACAGGAAGAGGATGCAATCATAAATGTGAATTCTGTGCCATTTCTAGTTATTATAACTGCAGATATTATCCTAGAAATCTAGAGAATATAATAGAAAATATTAAAAGAGAAAATAATAAGTATTTTTTTCTTGTAGATGATAATCTTGTTGCAAATAGAGAGCATGCAATTTCGCTTTTTAAAGCTATGGAAAGTTTAAAAATAAAATGGGCAGGTCAGGGAACCATTAACATGGCAAAGGATAAAGAACTTTTATGCGCTATGAAAAAAAGCGGATGTGAGCTTATGCTTATAGGGTTTGAAAGCCTTAATGAGGATAATTTAATGCAAATGGGTAAAAAGGTAAACCTTGTTTTATCAAAAAGAGATGAATTAGTAAATATAATACATAATGAAGGAATAGGAATATATGCTACATTTGTTTTTGGTTATGATTTTGATGATGAAAGAACTATTAACGATGCTTTAGAATTTGCAAAAAAGCATAAATTTTACACTGCAGCTTTTAATCATCTTTTGCCCTTTCCAGGAACTAAATTATACGAAAGACTCTTAAAAGAAAAAAGGCTCCTTTACGATAAATGGTGGCTTGAAGAAGGTTATAATTATGGGGAGCTTTCATTTTTACCAAAATCCATGTCCCCTGAGAAAATGAGCAATTTGTGCAGAATGGCAAGGAAGGAATTTTCAAGCATTCCTGTGGTTTTAAAAAGAGGAATATCGTCAATGAAACGGTCAAGCCCACTTATGTGGAGCTTGTTTTGGGCCATGAATTTAAGGATTGGCGAAGAAGTAGACTTAAAAATGAATGTACCAATAGGAGAGAATTTAGATGAACTTCCTAAGTAATAAATATGTTTTAGAAATTGTAGATGAAAAAAATGGGCATATTTTAAATGAGATATTTAAAAGCCATGATTTTGAAGGAAAAATTAAAATTCAATATTTAAGAGGTGAAAACCCATTTCTTTCTTTAGAGGAAGAAGGAGATGAGGCCTTTGTAATTATGCTAAGGGATAAATCTAATGAGAATTGCCCTGTAGGCATGGGAGCTTGTATTATAAGAAGAGAATTTATTGAAGGAAAAATTTTAAATGTAGGTTATTTATCTTCATTAAAAATTATTCCAAGCTATCAAAAGAAAATGTTTTGCATTCCTCAAATTTATGATTTTCTTCATGAAAATACAAAATCAAAGGTAGATTTTTATTATACAACCATATTAAAAGAGAACATAAAAGCTCAAAAGCTTCTTGAGAAAAAGCGAAAGAATATGCCTAGCTATGATTTTTTAGGACATTATACAGTTTATAACTTTAAAAAAATTGAAAAACTTAAAATTGATATGAAGAATGGAATGAGTGAAAAGCTTTTAAAATTTTATAAAAATAATTTAAAAAATTATAATTTGTCCCCAGTTTCTCCTTTTTTAAAGGGAATAAGGGATGAGGATTTTTATTATATTGAGAGCAAGCATGGGGAAATACTTGCTGCATGCGCTGTTTTTAGCCAAATTGAATTTAAACAATATGTAATTGCAGGCTATGATGGAATATATAAATTTCTTTCAAAATTTCCTATAGAATTACTTGGATATCCTCCTTTGCCTAAGGTAAATGCATTTGCAAATTATGGGACTGTTGGGCTTTTATGCTCTTTAGAGAATAATGTTTTACATGCTAAAAACCTTCTTTCTGCTATAACCATGAAATTAAAATCATATGATTTCTTTATGGCAGGTTTCCATGAAAACAATAAATATAATGAAATATTTAAAAATGTTAAAACAATTAAATATGAGAGCAAACTGTATAGAGTACGATTTTACGGGGAAAAGGATTTTAATTTAAAGGGTGAAATTGCTTTGGAGGTTGGATTATTATAGAAAATAGTAGAATACTGCAAAGCAGTATTCTACTTTAGTATAAATTTATACTTTGTAGTTGATGAAAACTCTTCATCTTTATCAATTATACAATTTGAGAAGTTTTCAATATTTATAGCATCAGGCTCTATCTGAGTTTCAAGGCATAGACCTAAATATTTTTCGCTATTTCTACCATTTACTTTAAAATTATTTCCCATTGAATTAGATGTGTATACAACAACACATGGTGCATCAGTTTCAACAATAAGACCTCTACCGCTTAATTTATCATAAGCTAAGATTTCATTATCAAAATTTTTGCTTAAAATAAAGCCATGATCATAACCAGAAGTTGCAATTTTATTTTGAACATTGTCTGAATTAAATCCTTCTGAAATATTTCTAAATTCATTAAAATCAAACAAAGTTCCTTTTACATCAATAAGTTTACCAGTTGGCATTAATTCTTCGTCAATTTCTATAAATTTATCAGCGCATATTTTTAAAATATGATCATGAATAGTTTTTTTAGCGTTTCCGCTTAAATTAAAATATGTGTGATTAGTGGGGTTTAATATGGTTTTTTTATCAGATTTACCTTTATAATTTATTATAAATTCATCTTCATCGTTAAGGGTATAAACTACTTCCATATTGAGATTTCCAGGAAAACCACCTGTACAATCGCAACTTAAACAAGTTAATTTTAATGATGATTCACCATTTTCACAAACATCCCATATATATTGATTAAAACCTTTAAATCCTCCATGAAGGCAATTATTTCCATTGTTTTTATCTAAAACAAATTTTTCTCCATCAATAGAAAACTCTGCATTTTTAATCCTTCCGCCAACTCTTCCTATAATCGCACCTAAATAAGGTTCATTTTTTTTATAGTCCTTAAAATCGTCAAAATTTAAAACAATATTTTCAAAATTCCCATTTTTGTCAGCAGTTAAAATTTTTGTTATTATACCGCCATAGTTTAAGCAACTTACCTCTACATTGTTTTTGTTCTTTAAGGTAAATTCATAAATATCTTTTTCATCTATAGTACCTAAATATTTTTTAGTAATAGCCATAAGATTTTCTCCTTTAGAAAATTTATATAAAATAATTTTACCAGATAAATTTACAATTAATCAATTATAGTGCTAAAAATACTATTGAAATTCATTCTTCATTCGGCTATATTTTAAATAAAATATATTTTAGACGAAGAAGGCGAGTTTATGAAATATATTACAAGAGCCTTAGAAGGCACATTTAATAGGCTTGCTGCTGAGTTTCCTGCAATTTTAATAACAGGTCCAAGGCAAGTTGTTGACACTCCCACGCCTGCGCCTGAAGACATGGGATTCTTTGGTGGTAGTCTCCAAGTCCATTTCTGTTAGGAGTAGTTCCCCAAAGCTTAAGGGCATGCCATTGCCCTTCCTAAGCCAGTGCATATAGCAGCTTAGGCTATGGCTCTTTTATCAAGCCATACAGTTTAGTTTATAGTCTTAAACTGGACTTACACAC
>JAVBPD010000085.1:0-21348 GCA_031549885.1 Clostridiaceae bacterium | reverse complement strand
ATGAAATAGATAGAGATTTAAATGCCAGTATAAACCTTGCAAATGCAAAAGTATACAAAATAGCAAAATAAAGCGATTGTATACATGTACCCTAGGCTTTAGGGGAATTTACGCCTTTGGAGTATCAAACCAAATGTTATTAGAAAAAAATATCTTAGGATATTAATTCGAGGACAGATACGTTGAAGAAGGAATTTTCTTGATATGAATATATTTGTTCATATTTTAAGTAGCAGGTTATCAAATGGGCATTTTTAGCAATCAATTAGCTAATGTCGTTGAATGGGAAGAGTTTCGTGATGATGTTATATTTTGGAAGTGGAAAAATAGAGAGATTAAGAAAAGCTCAAGGTTAATTATTAAACCTGGTCAAGATGCTGTTTTCATGTACAATGGTCGTATTGAAGGTGTTTTTACTGATGAAGGCAATTTTGAAATAGAATCAGACATCATTCCATTTTTAAGCACTCTTAAAGGGTTTAAATTTGGATTTAATAGCGGCCTTCGCGCTGAAGTTTTATTTATAAACACTAAAGAATTTACTTTAAAATGGGGCACTAAAAATGCAATAAATATCCCAGCTAAAAGCCTTCCTGGCGGCCTTCCAATTAGAGCATTTGGCACATTTGTTATGAAAGTTTCAGATTATATTAATTTAATTGATAAAATAGCTGGTGCTAAAGATATGTTTACTGTGGAAGATGTTCAATTAAGGGTTATTTCTAATTTAGACCAGCTTTTAATGAAATGGATTGTTAAGGAAGGAAAAGATATGTTTAACCTTCAGGCAAATGCTTTTGATATAGCTAGAGGTATTCAATCTGACCTTGACATGGAAATGATTAAAATGGGCCTTACCATTACTAATTTTGCCATATCAAGCTTTAACTATCCTCAAGAGATTCAAGATAAAATCAATAAAACTGCTTCTTACAGCATGGTTGGCGATGTTGATAAATATCAAAAAATCGGCATGATAGATGCTATGACTGAAGGCAATGGTGGCACTGGCGGCTCTATGAACGATGCTATGAAATCCTCCATGGGAATTTTTGCAGGATTAAACATGGCAAACCAGATGATGGGAAATATGAATAAACCTTCATCCCAAAGTCCATCAAGCCCTCCTCAAAATAGCCTTATTAAATGTAAAAATTGTGGATCTTTAATGAACGAAGATGCTAAGTTTTGCCCTGAATGTGGTACTAAAAATGTTCCATCCCAAGGCAAAAAGCAATTTTGCACTGAATGTGGTAAAGAAGTGGTTGCTGGAGCAAAATTTTGTCCAAATTGTGGATCTAAAATATCCTAACACAAAGTACCTCTAGAAATACAGTTTGCTCTGTGCTTCTTGAGGTATTTTTTTTATTTTATCTAACCTTTTTTAAATATTTTACTTCAAATGTGTTTAAAGCTGTTTCTCCTTTTACAAAATCTAATTCTTCTATTGCATCATTTAAGTTTTCATTTGTTTTTATAATAGCTTTTTCTATTATATCAAATCTTAAATTAGACTCTTTTATGATTTCACTTTTGTTTCTTTCATTGCTTTCTAATATATTTTCATGCCCTTCTACAAGTAGTTTAATTTTGCCATCAATATCCTCAATTTTTATATTTATCTTGTTTATTTCTAATTTCATAGAAGACATCTCTTCTTTTATAGAGGACATCTCCCCCTTCATAGAAGACATCTCTTCTTTCATAGAAGAAATATCCTCTCTCATACTATTTTGACCTTCTAAAATCTGCTTTAAAATTTCTTCCACATTAACCCCCCACTTTTTTTATTTTTAGTATCCGATATTATGTTAAACATATCTTATCAAAAAAAAATATAGTAAGTCAAGAATGCTTTAAATTCATTTTCCATAAAGTCTATCGTGGTAATATCCATCAGACATATATATTACGCTAAGTGGGTTATGTGCAAGTACTCTGTCTTTAACTCCAAAGACTGTAACAAGCGCATCAGAGTATTTTATAAATAATGAATCGCATCCAATACAAAGCCCTAAAACTAAATTAAAGTCTGTTTTAACCTCATTTAACATTTTAGCTTGACCTATTGGATTGCACATTATATCAGAAACATAACTTTGTTCTATTTCATTTAATATTTTGGGGCATTTTGGCATATAACCATTTTTACAATTTATTGCATGAACTTCAAAGCCATTTGACTCTAAAATCTTTGTTAAAATGGAAGCTTCTTTATGCAGCCCTATACAAAATGCTAAACCAATTTTTTTAAATTTGTTTAATTTCATAAAATCAATTATCTCTTCAAGCCTAGATTTATTGATCCTATCTTCACCACAATACACTTTTAAATTCCCCCTTTTTTTAAACTATTATATATTTATTAACAATACACCGTTTTAGAATCAAAATATTAATATTTTTTGTCAAATTATAATAGTATATATTTATTTTAATAATATATCTATAAAATAAACTTGCCCAGTTAAAAAATTCTAATTATGCATTCAGTTGTGCGTAATTAGAACTACTTCATGACATTTTTCTATGTTCTTTTTTGCTGATAATTATGATAAAATATATTATTCATATTTTCTGGAGGATTATATGTACAATAATTTATTATATTTTATACCTAAAGAAAAATTGTCTAAAGAAAACATTATAAAGCTCGTTAATTCTCATCCTGAAATTAAGTTTGTATCCACTTTAAGCGTAGATCTGTATGGAAATGATACCGATTCTAAAATTCCCATTAGTTCATTTATTAAAAATATTGATGAATTTATATCATCTTACATAGCTCAAACAGATGGATCTTCTGTAGTCCTACCTCTAATTGCAACTTTAAACAATGCTAAACTTGATATGGCTATGGACACTAGCGTAAATTGGTTTATAGATTACAATTATCAACATAAAATTGAAATAGATGGCAAATTAAAACCTGTTGGGACTTTGCTCATTCCATGCTTTTTAATACACAATAATAAATATGTTGATTCTAGATCCATTTTAAAAAAGGCTTCAAATTTTTTTAAAGAAGCTTTACTTAATATATTAAAGGAAAACCCTAATAATCTATGTGAGTTTAATATTAATTATGATGATATTGACCATGTTGATATAACTTGTGCAACTGAGCTTGAATTTTGGGTTAAAACACCTAATGAAAATATTGAGCTTGAAGCTTTGACAACTTCTCAAATGTTAAAGGAGCAATATTGGAAAAGGACTAGAGGATCTGTTAGATGTGCACTTGAAGAATGCTTAATGCTTATGGAAAAGTATGGACTTAATCCTGAAATGGGCCATAAAGAAGTAGGTGGAGTTAAAGCTAAGCTTAGCGATAATGGTGATTTAGATGGAATTGTTGAACAGCTTGAAATTGACTGGAAGTATTCTTATGATTTGCAATGTGCTGATAATGAAATTTTTGTTAGACAGCTTGTTCGTGAAGTTTTTAGAAAAAATGCATTAGATGTTAGCATAAAATCCAAGCCATTTGAATGAGTGGCTTGAATTGGAGAGCACCTTCATATTTGGGTAATTTTAAAATTAAAAAATTGAAAATCCATTAACTTGTTTTCACCTGAAAATAAAAAATATCTCACACCTATAGGTTTTGGCTCTTTAATGGGTATTTTAAAAAATTATGAAGTCATAAGCCCTTTTGTGGCCCCTACTATTGATGCACTAAACAGGTTAAAGCCTGGCTTTGAAGCTCCTGTAAGCATTGTTACATCTTTAGGCAATGATCCTTTTACCCCTTCAAGAAATAGAACTGTGTTAATTGGATTAATCAGAGATCTTGTTAACCCATTAGCCACTAGATTTGAATTAAGATCGCCTTGTCCAAGATCAAATACTTATTTAGTCATTGCAAGCACTTTAATGGCAATGATTGATGGGATTAAATATGCGTGTTTAAACAATAAATCTCAAGATGATTTATTAAATGAAATATCTAAAGAATTTGGAGACGAATTTGATTATTTAGAAAAAAATAGGTGTTACAGAACAGAATTAAATGTTTTTGAAGATTACACTGAAGAGGAAAGAAATAAATTATTTGGAACACCTGCATATACTGTTTTTGAAAATATATCCATGTTTTATGATAACTTTGATAAATTAAAGATATTGTTTAACGAAGATGTATTTAATGAAAATTTAATAAATAGCTTTAAAGAAGCAGTTTTAAATGTATGGCTAACAGAGCTTGATAAAAAGATTATCCCTAATTATTCTGAAATTGTAAGAAAAAGCGTAAAATTGCATGACCCAAATAAAGCTTGTGATTTAGATGTATCAAACTGGACAAAAATAAAAGAGCTTAGAACATCTCTTATGAAGGATACTTTAAATAATAAAAGCTTATTTACAAAAATTAGAGAGCATATTCATAAAAAAGAGCTTAAAGAAGTTTCTGAATTAATTAAGGAAATAGATTTAAAAATGATGGAGCTTAATGAAATTTATCTAACATATAAGAGAAATTTAATAGATATTTAAAAAAACTATCTCAAAATTACTTTGAGATAGTTTTTTTAAACTATAGGCAATATTACTAAGTTTTCTGATTTAATTTTATTAGAAAAAGAAAATTCCACCTTTTCTTTAAAAAGAGGTCCTTCAGAAACAAATGTGTGATATTCTCCATTTTCACCACATATGTCTGCCCCTTCTTTTTTTATTTCTAAGGCAATTTCTTTAGTTAAAATCTTTCCTATATATTTTTCACTTAACCTATTTGTATCGATTACAGTTATATTAGCTTTAAACCCTTTTTCAATAAATTCATATACAACTTTTTCTCTTTTCTCTTTCCAAAGGGGAAAATACGCCCTTAAGCCTGCATTTTTACATCTCTCTGAGCACCATTTTAAATGATCTTCAATGTCTATATCGCCAAATACACAAACTTCAGCTCCATTATCTTTAGCAGAGAATAAGGCTTTTTCAAAGTTTTTTTCATATTCTTCTCCTTTTGTCCTTATAATATGTACTGAGATGTTAAGAGACTTAGATACGCTATTTAATACATTCTCAGGTATTCCATGAAACCATGATCTATTCTTATCTATGTTATAAGTTGTAATCAAAGATATTGGGGTCATTCCTTGAGATATTGCTCTGTTTATTGAAAGTATGCTATCTTTTCCACCACTATATGAAGCTACAAATTTAATTTTAATCTACTCCTTTTTCAATTATTTCATATATTTTTTCAATGTTTAAATTTCCCCTTAAAGTTTTTGATAATATCTTAAATTGATCTTCCATATATCCTTTATAATTGCCACAAGATCTTTTATTTATTTCATCGAAAGTTTTCATAACCTTCCCTTCAAATAAATTGTCCTCATCTTCAATATCTATATTCATAAAAGGAACAACGCCAACGACTGCCCTTTTAGTGATATCTTCCATTAACCATACAGCATCGTTAAAATATTTAATTTCACCTATAAATTTATTGATTATAGTTCCTTTTACAAGATTTCTTTCCTCTTCATTAAAAAGCATAAGAGTACCATATATAGAAGCGTAGACTCCCCCTCTATTTATGTCAGAAACTAAAATAACAGGAGATTTCGCATTTTTAGCCATTGCCATATTTACAATATCAGAATCCTTTAAATTCATTTCAACAGGGCTTCCAGCTCCTTCTATTACTAAGATATCATATTCTTCTTTAAGGCTATTAAAACTTTCCATTATTTCATTCCTTAGGTCTTCTTTATTAAATTCAAGGCTCTTATATCTAAGACCTCCCCTGGATTCACCATTTACAAAAATTTCAGTAAATCCTTTTTCATATTTTATTAAAACTGGGTTCATTCTAAAATCTGGCATAGTTCCACAGGCAAAAGCTTGAATGGCTTGGGATCTAGCTATCTTTTTTCCATGGTTTAATTCATGAATATTATTGCATATATTTTGAGCTTTAAATGGTGCAACTTTATATCCATCTTCACTTAAAATCCTGCAAAGTCCTGCTGCAATAGTTGATTTTCCCACACCTGAGGAAGTTCCTTGTATCATTATTGATTTTGCCATACGCTTACCTTTTAAGAAGTCACATATTTAATAACTTCTATAAACCTTTCGTTATTTTTAGTATCAGATATACAAATTCGATTATATTCATTAGTTAATCCTTTAAAGTTATCGCAATTTCGAATAAATATTTTATGGACTTTCAAGGCTTCATATAGATTAAAATTATAATAACTTTTAAAAAAGATGAAATTTGCTCTGCTATCATAAGCTTTAAACCCTAATTGCTTTAAGCTTTGTTTCATTTTTAAAGATTCTTTTAAAACATAATCCTTGGTTTTTCTTAAATAAGATTCTGAATTTTTTAAAGCACAAATCCCAGAAGCTTGGGCTAAATTTGAAACAGCCCAATCGCCACCATGATAATAAAGTGAATCTATTAACTTTAAAGAAGAGCTTAAACAATATCCAAGCCTAATTCCTGGCATAGCAAATACCTTTGTAAAGGCTTTTAATATTATAAGATTTGAATGATCATTTAAAAAATTTTTCATGGTATAGTCTTCTGATTTAAATACAAAATCTAAAAAGCATTCATCTATAACTAAATATATGCTTTCACAACATTGTAAAATCTTAATAATAATATCCCTTTCAATGACAACTCCAGTTGGATTATTAGGATTGCAAAGAAAAACCATATTAACATCTTCTTCATTTATTTTCTGTATTATATCTTCAGTTAAAACAAATCCATTTTCTTCATTTAAAGGATGTTCAACAACCTCTGCACCATTTGCTAAAAGAGCCCTTTTATAATCGCTAAATGTTGGAGCAAGCACTAATGCTTTTTTAGGCTTTATAGAAGACACAAGTCTAAATATAATATCTGAGGCTCCATTTGAAGCAAATATAAAGTCAATATTAACCTTTTCAAAATTTGAAATACTTTCTCTTAATTTTTTTGAATAACTATCAGGGTAATATGTGCAATTATTAACTTCATTTAAAATAGCATCATAAACTCCCTCAGGCATTCCTAATGGGTTTATATTTAAAGAAAAATCTAAAACTTCACCTTTATTTTCGTAAATTGCTCGTCCACCATGAGTGTATTCATACATGAAAAATCGCTCCAATCAAATATACTGCTGAGAAAATTATTAAAAATGCAATTGCAGATGTGTACATTAACTTATTAGCAATTTTAATATGCTCAATATTTACTTCACTTTTATTATCACCTATAAAAGGCTTGTGTACTAAAACTCCACCATAATAATTATCTCCACCTAAAGCTATGTTTAAAGCACCAGCGCATACAGATTCTGTTTGAGCTGAATTGGGACTTTTATGTTTATACCTATCTCTTAAAAAAATTTTTACAGCATTTTTTACATCAAGTCCCAATATTTTTGATGAAATTATCATAAAAATTGCAGATAGCCTTGATGGTATTAAATTAAATAAATCATCAAGCCTTGCAGAAAATTTACCAAAGTATTCATAAGTTTTATTTCTATACCCAACCATTGAATCTAAAGTATTAACTGCTTTATATACAACCCCAAGAGGAACTCCTCCAATAAACATATAAAATAAAGGTGCAATAACTCCATCTGAAAAATTTTCAGCTACAGTTTCAACTGCTGCCATTATTATTGACTTTTTAGTTAAATTTTCTGTATCCCTTCCAACAATATATGATAAGTTTTTCCTTCCAAGGGCTATATTATCTTTATTAAGGGCATCATAAACCTTCATTGTTTCATCTTTTAATCCTCTACAAGCTATTAATAAATAACAAAATATAGATTCTATTATAAATCCAAATATAAAATTAATACCATAAAATATTTTTACTAAAAAATAAGAAATAAAATAAGATGAAATTATTATAAAAATAGCCAATATGGTTCCAAATATAAAGCTTATAATGTTGCTTTCTATTTTTTTCTCTTTATAAATATTTACAAAAAACCCAATTACCTTTCCCATTAGCCTCACTGGATGTACGGGGTTTTGTGGCTCTCCAATAATGAAATCTAATATAAATCCAAATATTATTGAAAAAAAGGTATGAAGGCTTATCATAAAATAGCCTCCCACTTTTTAAGGCTATCCTTCATATAAGACACAACATCCATTTCATATACATCTCTTAACAACGAAGTTGAAATTACGTCATTTACATTTCCTAAAGCTTTTACTTCCCCTTCGTTTAGCACCAATATTTCATCTGAGAAAAAAAGTGCGTGGTTTATATCGTGTAACACTGCTATTATGCTTTTAACCTCACTTTTAGCCCAATTTTTTAAATATTTAATGAGTTCTACTTGATAAGAAAGATCCAAATGATTTGTTGGCTCATCTAACAATATTATATCTGGGTCCTGTGCTAAAACTTTTGCAAGAAATACTCTTTGGAGCTGTCCCCCTGATAATTCATTTATCTCTTTATCTTTTAAATCATACATGTGAACTGCCTTTAATGCTTCTTCTACTATTTTTTCATCTTCTTTTGTAGAGGAATAAAATAGCTTTTTATTTCCATAAGCAAATCTTCCCATCATAACTGTGTCATATATGCTATAGCTAAAATAAACTTGAGTTATCTGGCTTAACAAACCAATTTTTTTGGCTATATCTCTTCTTTTCATCTTAGTAACTGAAACTCCATCAATTAATATTTCTCCTTTAAAAGGTATTAAATTTGCAATAACCTTTAATAGCGTTGATTTACCGCAGCCATTTGGACCAATTATACCTATGTCCTTGCCCTTTAAAGCGTTAAAGGAAATCCCATGTAAAACATCTATACCGTTATAACCAGCGTGAATATTTTTAACTTCAAGCATATTTTCACCTTGCCTTTCTCTTTGAAAAATATAGATATATGAAAAAAGGTGCACCAATAAGCGCTGTTACTGCCCCAACTGGAAGCTCTGAAGGGGTAACTATTATACGTGCTATAAGATCGCATAACACCATAAAAGAACCGCCTAATATAAAAGAAATGGGAATTACATATCTATGCTTTGCCCCAAATATTTTTCTTGCCATATGCGGGGTAAATAAATCAATAAATCCAATAATTCCAACTATTGACACTATGCATCCTGTTAGTATAGCTCCCACTGATAAAAGTATCCACTTTAACTTTCCCATATCAACCCCAGATACCTTTGCTTGATCTTCTCCAAAAGTCATAATATCCATTTCACGAGAATAATTAAATGATATTATTGTAAGGATAAATATTATTGGAAATAAAATTATAGGTGAAGACCAATCCTTTAATGCAAAGCTTCCAAATTGCCAAAAAACAAGCCTTTGAAGCTCCTGCCTTGCAAATGACATAATAATTGTTATAACAGCATTTGCAAATAGAGAAAATGCCATTCCAGTTAAAATAATAGTAGAACTTTCCATATTTTTATCAAGCTTTGATGCTAAAGCAATAGCTGAAAATACCGTCAATAAACCAAATGTAAGGCCAAATATTGGAAGAGTTGCTGCTTTAAAAATGGAAGTTCCAAGCAATATTGCAATGCTAGCGCCAACAGCAGCTCCTGAAGAAACTCCTAATGTATATGAAGAAGCTAAAGGGTTCCTTAAAATGGACTGCATTATAACACCACTTACAGCAAGACCTCCCCCTGATAAAAATGCTAAAATAGTTCTGGGAAGCCTTATATTCCAAAGAATAGATTCCTGAATGGGATCAATATTCGGATAGGGAAAATTAAATATTTTATAAACCAATATTTTAATGCTTATAGAAGGAGGAATAGGCACAGATCCTATTCCTACAGACATTATCATAGCAATTATAGACAATATTAGAATTAATGTAATTTTTATTTTGTTGCTCATTTTAACTCACTATACTTATCAGGATAAATATCTTTAGCCATTTCCTTAAGAGCGCTTATAATATGCTCATTTGAACGTGAGCTTTGATTATTATCTATATAATAAACTTGATTATTTTTAACGGCATTTATATTTCCCCACCCATTTCTTCCCTTAATTTCATCTACTGGTTTATCAACATAATTTACATTTGTGAATATAACATCTGGGTTTTTGCTTAAAATTGTTTCTTCAGATACTGAAATCCAAGCATCTTGGTCAGCAAGTACATTTGTAGCTCCAATAATATCTATCATCTCATTTAAAAATACATTTTTTCCAAAGCTATACATGCTTGGTGCTGCGGCTATTTCAAAATAAACTTTTTTCTTCTCTGTTATGGTATCGCCTATTTTTTTAACTTTATCAATTTCAGATTCCATATTTGAAATAATTGCTTTAGATTTGTCTTCATTTTTTGTAAGTTTTCCTAAAAAATCTATATCTTGTTTAATTGCATCTATGCTATTTGATGCAGGAATAGATGCAACACATATGCCTGCATCAATAAGAGGTTTAAATGGGTTTACTCCATTAGCTTCACTCATTCCAGTCATAAACACTATATCTGGTTTCAATGCTATTAATTTCTCAGTGTCTGGAGTCATTATATCAAAAGCTGGCAGGTTTTCATTTAATCCTTCTATTCCTACAGAATATGTATCAATTCCTATAATTTTATCACCAAGTCCTAAATCCACAAGGGTTTCTGTAATAGATGGAGAAATGCATATTATCTTTTCTATTTTTTCTGGAACATTAATATTATTTCCTGCTCTATCTTGTATAATTTTATTTGAATTTGAATCATTGCTTTGTGCTAAAGAACCACCACAGGAAGCAAATAAAACAGCTAAAACAATTAGACAAATAACTTTAAATAAATTTTTCTTCATATTTCCTCCTTAAAACTCATATTGCAAAGAAGTCTATTATCTTTTTATCATCTAAAATAACCGTAAAACCTCGGCCATTATGGGGTATAAAATTATAAAACCCTCTTTTTTCATCATAACAATCTTCAAAAAAAGAAGCTATTACACCACCATGGCTTATTAAAACAACATTGTTCACCTTAAGCTCAATTAGTTTATTAAAACCTAGTTTAATTCTTTCTTTAAATTCACTTACGCTTTCGCCATTTTTACATGGTTTGTTAGGATACTCCTTTAACCATTGATTATAATATTCATCATTTAATAACTCTAAATGGCTATGCATTTCAAACTTTCCAAAATTCATTTCTCTTAATTCATTTATTTCAATATCTGGAAGCTTATTATAAAGTATCTCTAACGTTTCATTTGTCCTTTTAAGGCCACTTGTAATATATAAATCGCCTTTTGGATAAATTAACTCATCCTTTAATTTCATCAATTTTAACTTGCCATTTTCGCTAAGCTTTAAATCTGTATATCCTGAATATAGCTTTTTTTCATTTGCACTAGTTTCACCATGGCGAATCATATTTATTGTCATTTTATTTTTGATCCAATACCACAAAATACTCTTATAACTTCATCTGAATTTTTAGATAAAAGAACTAAACATCTTCCCACAGCTTCTCTCCACTGCCTCATTAGTTTATCCATTGGCACAACTCCAGAATTTATATCATCACATAATATGATTTTATCTTTAAATTTATCTAAATTATTTTGTAAAAATTCAAATGGATCCTTGTTATTTTTTAAATATTCCAAAATAAACAAATGAAAGGAATTAATTATCTTTTTTGAAAAATCTATAGTTTTTATTCCTTCATCGCACCAAAAAACATTAGAGCAGTCATAATTATAGTTTTCTTTTGCAAAATCAAGCTTTCCTTGATAAGACCCACCAAATATTAGTACCATAAAACACCTCTTTAAGCAATAATTGCCATAAATATATATCCAAATAATTCACTAATTGTAATTATAAAGCCGCATAAGTCCCCTGAAATCCCATCTAATTGTTTATACAAATAAAAAGCTGAAATAATTGCAGAAACTATTGTAATAATTGAAATTATTAATCCTTTAACTCCTATTAAAAAAATACCAATTAAAAAACTAAGTATTATAAATGCTAATAAAATAATTGTATGGTTTCTATTTGTATTTTTTTTAAAGCTAGACCCATATCCTTTATTTGAAATGGGCTTCATATTTAATAAGAAAATGCCAGTTACGCTTCTTGAAACAATAGGTAAAAAAATCAAAAATTTAAAATCGTTACTTTTTAAAACCAAAGTATGCACAGATGAAAATTCTAATAATAAAAATATTCCAAATGCTATAACGCCAAAAGCTCCAACAAGCGGATCTTTTAATATTCTTCTTTTTTCATCTATTGATCTTCTTGATAAAACAGCATCAGAGGTGTCCATGTATCCATCTAAATGTATAAATCCGCTCATAATCAAAGGGCATAGCATTATAATAACTGTCTTTATTAAAGATGGTATATTTATAATATTTAAAATTAAAAATATAAAGTAACTGCAGATTCCTATTATAGCCCCAACTATAGGAAGGCACAACATCACAAGGTTCATAGCTTCATCGTCCCATATATTTTTAAAAACAGGAAATATGGAAAACATTGAAATAGACATAGATAAAGCTTTAAACATTCTTTTCATATAAGCCTCTAAATTCCTCTAGACCTTTGTGAATTATTAAACTGCCAAAAGGCACTTCGATGACAACATTGCAAAGTTTTGCAATATGTTTATGTATTTCTCCAAGGCCTTTAATATATTTTTTTGTTAAATCATCATAAATAATTGCATCTGAAAAAATATAATCTGATACTAAAACTATAGAATTTACATTCTTTAATAAATCACTAAGGTTTAATATAACCTTTTCATGAGCATTCTCATTTATAACTCCATCTGGTTTAAACATTTCATTTGCATAAAGAGCTGTTATGCTATCTAATAAAAATGCTCCTTCAACCTTGCAAATATTTAAACATTCATCAATATCATAAGGTATTTCTATAGTTTCAAAATTTAATTTTTCTCTTTGTTTTCTATGGCGTATAATCCTTTCACGATCCTCTTCATCACTTGGTATCATAGTAGCTAAATAATACATAGGTTTTTTAGATGCATTAAGTTTTGATATAATTTTCTCTGCAAATGTTGATTTACCATTTTTACATCCACCAGTTATAAAAATCTTCATTTTTCAATTCCATTCCTTGCTACAACGCCTTTTTCATAGTAATGCTTAATATCTTTCATTTCAGTGACTAAATCAGCTCTTTCTATAATTTCAGGAGAAGCATATCTACCAGTTAAAACAAGCTCAACATTATCTGGTTTTTTATCAATAATCTCTAAAACTTCCTGCATACTTATAATTCCCATAAATGCAGCTACATTTATTTCATCTAATATTACAACGTCATATTTACAAGATGTTAATGCTTCTAAAGATCTCCTATAACCATAGCTTGCCGATATTTTGTCTATATCCTTAATGTTATTAGCACGTACAAAACCCTTACCTGAGCCAAATTGCTCAACAGTAACTTCAGGGAATTTGCTTTTTAAAGTTTTTATTTCGCTATATTCATCATCCTTCATAAATTGCCCAATAAAAACTCTTAAATTTGCCCCCACAGCTCTTACAGTAAGGCCGATCATTGCTGTAGTTTTACCTTTTCCGTTTCCTGTATAAACTTCAATATATCCTCTTTCCATTCTTACCTCACTTTGTTAAATTTTCTAAATACTCGTCTCCAATTTGTGCCTCTTCAAAAGTGCCCATATTTTTTATAACAGAACATGCAGCATCCATGATTGAAAACATTATTGGACATCCACTTCCTTCACCTAAGCGCATTTTTAAATTAAGGGAAGGCTTGAGCCCTAATTCATTCATTGCCAGTGCATATCCTCTTTCACAAGAATGATGGGACAAAAACATATACTCTTTAACTAAAGGATTTAATCTATAAGCGCAAAGAGCAGCAACAATTGAAATAAAGCCATCTACAACAACAGGAACTTTGCAAAAAGCTGCTCCAATAAATACCCCTGCCATTGCAGCAATATCAAAACCTCCCACTTTGCTAAGGGTATCTATAGGATCTTTTGAATTTGGTTTATTTAATTCTATTGCTTTTTTTATGATGTTTATTTTATGAATAAATCTTTCATCAGATAGACCTGCTCCTCTATCTACGGTTTTTGAGATGTCTTCAATATTAACATCTAGTAGCGAAGCTAAAACAGCGCTGCTTGTAGTGGTATTTCCAATTCCCATTTCGCCTACACCTATACAATCATATCCTTGTTTTTTTGCGCAAGTTGCCATTTCAATGCCTACCATAATTGCTTTAATAGCTTCTTCTTCTGTCATAGCAGGTTCTTTTGCAATATTTCCTGTAGACTTTCTTATTTTTCTGCTTATTATTTGTGGATTGTCAATATCTGCATTTACTCCAACGTCCACAACCTTTAACTGGCAATTAAAATGGTTTGCTAAAACAGAAACTCCTGTTAATCCTTTTGTGAAATTTATAGTTTGCATAAGTGTAACCATTTGTGGAGCTGATGCTACTTTTTCATCTACAACTCCATTATCTGAACACATAATGATTACACATCTTTTATCTAATTTATTTTCAATTTTCCCAGTTATGGATGAAAGTTTTGATGCAATTTCTTCTAAGGTGCCTAGGCTACCTGGTGGTTTAACTAAGCTATCAAGCCTATTATTTGCAATCTTTAAAATATTTTTATCTGTTTCTTCAATAGAATTTAAAATTTTACTAAGTTCTTCTTTCAAACTATTCACTCCTAACTTTTTAAAAAATAAAAGTACCTATACACAATAGATATAGGCACTTCGTAAATTTTGTAAAACAAATTAACAAATCCATTACTCCATATCCTGTGAAGTTTATAATGGCATATGCTAGCAGGTCTTTCGGCTTAAGTATCATAATCTATCTCATCCTTCCCAAATTATATTCAGTGGCACACATGAGTAGACTCCTCTTTACGACAGCAGGACTGCTTGGGATTTTCACCCAATTCCCTTAACTCAACCTCAATAAGGTTGAACTAGCATAAATCATATTAAATTAAAAATAAATGTTATAAAAAGCGTAACACTTTAACATTTATTTGTCAATGGTGACTTGTTTTTCATCCATCAACAAAATCTAAAATTAACTTTATTAGGCGAAGCCCCCTATAAGTTATACCTAACAATTGGTAGTATTATAATAAAATACCATTAAATCCATAATTAATTAATTTTTATATTTTTTATTGATTACTAAAGAAAAAAGTAAGGAAAGTGAAAATAATATGAATAAAAAAGAAACAAATTCTAACTATATTCCATCTATTGACGGTTTACGAGCTTTTGCGGTTATCGTGGTTATACTCTACCATTTAAATATCCCTTTTTCTAAAGGAGGATATTTGGGTGTCACCATGTTTTTTGTGATTTCAGGTTACTTAATTACAGATATTTTGCTGAAGAATTTAGAAAACGATCATAGTATTGGCTTTAAGAATTTCTATATACGGCGTGCAAAACGTTTATTGCCAGCAGCTGTGCTGGTAATAATTTCTACAGTCTCAATTGTTACACTGTTTCGTTCTGATTTACTTTGGAGGGCAAAAGAGGATTGTTTACCTGCATTATTCTATTTCAGTAATTGGTGGAACGTTTTTCACCATGTCTCATATTTTGAGGCATGCTCGACTCCTTCGCTTTTTCTACATTTTTGGTCTCTTTCAGTAGAAGAGCAATTTTATATATTTTGGCCTATTATTGTTTTTATAGTTATGAAATTTAGTAAGAGAGTCAAAGTACTTTGTGCAATCACAGTGATGCTGATAATTATTTCTGCTATAGAAATGTTTGTTTTATATAATCCATATATTGATCCAAGTAGGGTGTACTTTGGCACTGATACAAGAATTTTTTCTATTTTAATTGGCTCAATTATGGCGATGATAATGCCAATCAGGAAAATTGCTACAAAAAAATTCTGTAACTTATTAATCATAGGAATTCTCAATTTAATAGGATTTTTATCATTTGCTACTATTGTTATAATGCTGATAAAGTTAAACGAAAGTAAGAGTTTTACATATCAAGGTGGAATGTTCATTTTTTCACTGTTGTGTGCAATTTTAATTGCTATCTGTGTACAGCCGCAAACTGTATTTAGCAAGATTTTTGCTTTTTGGCCTCTTAGTAAGCTTGGAAAAATATCTTATGGGATTTATTTGTGGCAATACCCAGTGATAATTTTAACTTACCCCTCAGTTAATACAGGAAGCATTAATATTCCACTTTGTATTGGACTGTTTGCTTTAGTGATTGTTTTAGCTACTCTCTCATATCATTTGGTAGAGCACCCATTAAGATATGAAAGTTTTAAAGATTTGATCCATAAAAAAATCCATCCAATAAAGAAGATTTTTGCAGCTATTCTTGTTGTGCCAATTATCATCTCTTTATATGGTTTTTTAATAAAACATGACAATAAAGAACATATAAAAAATCATATTGAAAGCACATTAGAGATGAATTCAAGTCCATTAATGACAAGTTTAGTCCCTTCATCATTAATTCCTGTGACTGTTGAAATGTCATCTCCTTCAGAAACATCGTTACAATCTGAGACTATATCAAGCGACATTGAACTCACAGCAATAGGAGATTCAATAATGATCGACATGTTGTTTGATTTGAAAGAATACTTTCCTAAAGCTTATGTGGACGGAAGAGTTGCGCGAAAATTGTGGCAGGTGGTCTATCCATACGATAATCATGAAAGCGATCTAACTTCAATTACTTCGAAAGCTAATATCGGCAAAATAGTTGTTATTGCGCTTTCTTCAAATGGTGTGGTTTTACAATCAGAGGTCGACAGAGCTATGAGTCAAATTGGACCAGATCACAACTATGTTTTCTGTAACACTCGAGTACCAAACTCTTGGCAAGACTCCAACAATGCCCTTATCAATTCTTTACCTGAAAAGTATCCAAACGTTCGTGTAGTGGATTGGTATTCAATCAGCGCAAATCATGATGAATACTTCACAAAAGATGCTGTTCATCTCACTTCCCAAGGTGCACAAGTATATGCTGCAGCTATCGCCTCTGTTATAAAAGATGCAGGCTGGGATTGACACTCCTAAGCCAGTGCATATAGCGGCTTAGGTTATGGTCTTAACAAGTTCCATGCAACAGCCTTTATGGTTGTGACAGTTTCCATTGATCATAGAATATAATTTCATTAATTTTCTTTAATTCTTTTTCGCTTGGTATTTCATCTTTATATCCAACAGGCAATAAGAACAAACAAGTAATATGACTTGGTAATTTCAATATTTCATTGGCTTTTTTTATATTTAAGTAGCCAACAAAACAAGCACTAAGTCCATAAGATGTTGCAATTAAAAAAATATGATCTGCAGGTATCAATGGGCAAGCATTATTAAACAATGTCATACATGTTTCTCTATCTTTATAACTCTGCATATACTCAACAAATTCATTGCCAAAACGCAATTTATTTACAATAAGCCCAAAATCATCGTTTGATTGTGTTGCTATGTCCCAACTTATATCAGCACAACAAGCAAAAATAACAGGTGCAGTAGCAATCCACATCTGATTTCCTGCTGCTTCAGCTAGTTTTAGCTTTATTTCAATATCTTTAATAACACCAAATACATGATTTTGGACATTTCCAGCTGATGGAGCTAATCTTGCAGCTTCCAACATCTCATTTATTACCTCATCAGCTATTGGTGTATCTTTATATTTGCGAATGGATCTTCTAATCTTTATTGCATCATATAACTCCAAAAAAATCCTCTCCTAAAATAGTTTCAATCCACACATCCCATGAGGGATGTGACCCTATAAAAAAGGTATTATGTATGGGATATTCAGTTTCAATCCACACACCCCATGCGGGATGTGACCATGTTCACCTTAGATTCGCATTTTATATAATCAAGTTTCAATCCACACACCCATTGTGGGATGTGACTGCAAAAACAATATTTATTTACTGTTTTTCAATAAAATATATTTTATATAAGTTGCAATTTTAGTTTATTATATTACTATTTTACCTTTTTTCACACCATTTAACACATTTTTTTATGCGAACCTACCTAGGTTTTCATGTTTATCTTAGGTTCGCTTTTTAGGTTTTACATACACAATATAAATAAACTTTAAAGTATATAGCAATCTGAACTACTTTCGTCAAAAATATTTAAACCAATATTATCATTATAAAGATCAGTTTGTTTTAAAATTTTGAATTCATCTACTATCTCCAGTGATTTTTCATCACATAATTTTTTAAATTCATATTCATAAATAGAAACACTGTGCTGACCTAATTCTCTTAATATTTCCCGTGTAAAAATGCCACACCTAATTTTGTCTATTAATTTTTCAGAAAATTCATTTTTTATAATGATGTCATGAGTCTTACTTTCAATAATCTTAAATTTTTCAGCACATGTTTTAAAGTCTAATTTAAAATCATTATCACCAATTATAAAATCATCTCTAATATTTTTCTCATCCAATTTGTTTTCAGCATAAGCCTTGCTATATTTTATTTCAAAATACTCATTTATAGCTTCAATGGAGAGAGCCTTTGAGCCATATTTATTTAAAATATCATGCCCATAGCTTGATGTTTTTTTAAGTTCTCCTCGAAGTTTTGCAAATTCAGAACTAGGTTAAAAAACATAAACCTCTCCTTTTTCTATAATATGGAGTAAAAAGTGTACTTAAGCAAAAAATATTATATCCTGTTAATTTATTACAAATCTCTCCTATCGATTTTAATTTATTATAAATCTCAAGTGCATGTTTTCTAGTGTTCACAATCTGCAGTTGAATGATCCACCATGATTTTAGCCCCATTTATACGCCTTTGAAAATTATCTGAATACTTTCCTAAATCATGAAGATATCCTAAAACATATGCTTGATCCTCTAAGCCAAATTCTTTTGCAAATTTATATGATAAACTTGCTACCCCATTAAGATGATCGATAAGAAATTGAATATTCCCTGTGTTTTCATCCCTTCTTGCAATATAAATAATATCACCCTCTTTATCAAAACAATTAACAAATTTTCCTTAAAATCTTGAGTTATTGTATTATAGCACAAGTAATAGTATTATTATGTTAAATAGCAAAAAAATATATTAGGAGGGATAAAAATGAAAATGACTGTACTTTACCACTCAAAGACTGGAAACACAAGTAAAATGGCAGATGTCATTGCACATGGCATGATGTCTGTTGAAGGTATTGACGCAAAATCTTTTTCAATAGAGGAAATTGAAGAGGAATGGATTAAAGAAAGTAAATGTGTAGTTTTAGGCACCCCTATTTATTTAGCAGATGTATCTGGTGCAGTGAAATGCTGGCTTGATGGACCTAGCAGGAAATATGGGCTTGCTGGCAAAATAGGTGGTGCTTTTGCTACAGCGGATTATCTTCATGGTGGAGGAGAGCTAGGTATTCAAACCATCCTAAAACATATGATGGTACTTGGTATGCTGACATATTCAGGGGGCGGCTCTTATGGCAAACCTGTCATTCATCTTGGACCTGTGGCTCTAAAGGACCATTTAGATGAAAGCATAGATACGTTTAAGTTATATGGTCAACGTATGGCCACTAAGGCGGTGGAAATCTTTAAGTCTAAATAATGCATCAAAATATGGGAGAATATGCTATGAACAAAGAAGAACAGGTCATAGTGGGTTTTAGAGATTTATTAAACAAGCTTTCTTGGCTTAATAAATTTAAGATGGAAGAAAGTCTTAAAGGTTATAAGCCTTCCGAAGTACATTGCATCGAATATATTGGAAAAAATATAGACTCAAATGTAACAAAGCTTGCAGAGTCCCTTTACATGACTAGTGGTGCTATAAGTAAATTAACCAAAAAGCTCATAAAAAAAGACATTATTGAAAGCTATCAAAAACAAGATAATAAAAAAGAAATATATTTTAGACTCACTGATCAAGGAAAAAAAATTTATAAAACTCATGAAAAATTGCACAAAGAGTTTAGAGAGCGGGATAAAGCTATATTTGAAAACATAACCGAAGAGCAATTTAACGATATGCTTAATTTTATAAAAAAATATAGCATTCACTTGGATGAAGAAATAAAGAAAATTGATTTAAACCTAAATAAATTAGAATAATAAATCATAAGCAGCCAAGTTCTACTTTGAACAAGCTGCGTTTTTTTGTTGACAAGGAAGGAAAATAATGATAACATAAATATGTTTCCAAGGAAGGAAAATTATAATTTTATGATGAGGTTTTATAGTATGAATTTTGATCAATTATTTAAAGAAATTTCTCCAGAAGAAATATGCAATGATGTATTTACACTAGTAGGAAAAGATTTTTTTGTTATAACATCTGGCAAAGAAAATCATTATAATTCTATGGTAGGCAGTGGCGGTGGTTTTGGTATGCTCCTTAAAAAACCTACTACTTGGTGTGTTCTTAGGGCAGATCGTTATACCCTTGAAATAATTGAAAAAGAGCAAACATATACCCTTTCTTATTTCCCTGATGAATATAAGGAACAAATGCTCTTCTTTGGAAGTAAATCAGGAAGAGATAGCAATAAAATGAAAGAAGCTCCACTTACAACTATTCAAACTCCTTCTTGCAACATATCTTTTAAAGAAGCAAAATTAATTATTGAATGCAAATTAACACAACTTACTACACCCAATGTGGATGATTTTTATACAGAAGAAGCTAAAGATTACTTAAGAGAAGCTTACAAAGAAAAAAACCATTATCGCAAATATCTATTTGGGGAGATAACCCATGTTTGGACAAAGATATAATAATCAAAGTTGACTACACCTTTAAAAAAATATAGTTTAAAATATTCCTGTTTTTAAAAAAATTTTTTAAGACAGTATTTAGTTTTAATTTTAAACTCGACAAGGGGAAAATTTTAAAAGAAAAGACACTGTTCTTTAAACAGATGTTTTTAGATATGGCAAATAACCCTGACCTGTTTTTCTTTTTTTGAAAGGGTTTTATGAAAGAATGCTCTTATTTAGTTTTCATTTATTTTAAGCCTAGTAAATATTAACTTAAAAAAATTATTTTTTAAAAAACTCTGCTACAGTTTTAGAATTTAGTTTATTTAATAGGTTTTTATCAATTATATTTTTATTTGCATAAAACTCCATGGCTTCTTCATCATATCTTAGTTTGAACACATATTTAAACTCTCCCTTTGAAACAAGCCCTGCAAACCTGCTAGCTTTTTCTCGTGCAAATCCATTTAAATATTCTAAAAATGGGTTAACAAGTTCTTGGTGTAATTCAACAGTTATTTTAGTTTTATGCGGTGTAAGGTTTTCAACTGATTTTATTTTTTTATCTAATTTTTCTAAA
>JAVBPD010000079.1:0-15872 GCA_031549885.1 Clostridiaceae bacterium | reverse complement strand
TTATTTCAGGACAACAGATGTAACAGGGAGCATAAAATTACCAGATGGAGTAGAGATGGTAATGCCAGGAGATCATATAGATATGAGAGTAGAACTTATAGCACCAGTAGCAATGGATAAAGAGTTAAGATTTGCAATAAGGGAAGGTGGAAGAACAGTAGGATCTGGAGTTGTTACTTCCATTATTGAATAAATTAGAATATTTAAACAAAGGGCTGGATTTAACCAGTCCTTTAAGGGATGGTTGACAATAAAATTATATTATGATAGAGTAATACGTAGTTTTTATTGTTGGAAATAGGTTTTACATTTGGAGGTGTAAACAAGATGGCAGCAAAAGGTGTAAGGATTAAGATAACATTAGCATGTACAGAGTGCAAGCAAAGGAATTATCATACAATGAAAAACAAAAAAAATAATCCTGAAAGATTAGAAATGAAGAAATACTGCAAATTTTGCCGAAAACATCACACCCATAAAGAAACAAAATAATGTTTAAGAGGTGTAAAAATGGCAGATGATAATAAAATAAAAAAATTATTTGGCGAAGTAAGAGCTGAATTTAAAAGAATAACTTGGGCATCTTGGAGTCAATTTAAAAAGTCTTCTGTAGTTGTTCTAAGTGTTTGTGGTTTTTTCGCTGTTTATGTAGGAGTAATTGATGCTATCTATTCAAGAATACAGGCATTAATTTTTAAATAAAAGGAGGTAAAGTTAGTAGTTACTAACAACCTAATTATGACTGAAAAGGCTAAATGGTATGTGGTTCACACATATTCTGGATATGAGAACAAAGTTAAAGTGAACCTTGAAAAAGCAATTGAAAACAGAGGTCAGGCTGATTTAATTCAAGACTTACAAGTTCCTATGGAAGAAATAATTGAAGAAAAGAATGGAAAACAAAAAATAACACAAAAAAAGATTTTCCCTGGATATGTTTTGGTAAAAATGATCATGTCTGATGAATCATGGTATACAGTTAGAAATACAAGGGGAGTTACAGGATTTGTTGGACCAGGATCAAAACCAGTACCTTTAAGCGATGAAGAAGTTAAAGCCATGGGAATAAAGGATACATTAGTTTCTCTTGACATTAAAATAGGAGAAAATATAAAAATTATCTCAGGACCTCTACAAGGTTTTATTGCAACTATAACTGAGATTAATTTTGAAAAAAGAAAGATAAAAGGTTTAGTTAACATGTTTGGTAGGGATATACCTGCTGAACTTGAATATAATCAAATTGAAAGGCTAGATTAGACTTTTGTCTAATTAAGTGGGAGGGTAAAATCCGTTAAACCACAATATGGGAGGTAAATTAATGGCTAAAAAAATAGTGGGAATGATTAAACTTCAGCTTCCTGCAGGAAAAGCTACACCAGCACCACCTGTTGGTCCAGCGTTGGGACAACATGGGGTGAATATTATGGGATTTTGTAAAGAATTTAATGCAAAAACTTCCAGTCAAGAAGGACTTATTATTCCAGTTGTCATAAGCGTTTATCAAGATAGAAGTTTTAGTTTTATACTTAAAACACCACCTGTTGCTGTTTTGATTAAAAAAGCTTTAGGAATTGAGAGTGGATCCAGTGTTCCAAATAAAACTAAAGTTGGTAAATTGACTAAGGCTCAAGTTAAACAAATTGCAGAAACTAAAATGCCTGATTTAAATGCAGCATCTATTGAAGCTGCTATGAGATTAGTTGCTGGTACTGCAAGGAGTATGGGAGTTACTGTTGAAGAATAACTTTTCTTAAATAAGTGGGAGGTAATTACCGTTATTACCACAAAGGAGGATATTATTAATGGGAAAGAAATATTTAGAAAGTTTAAAATTAATTGAAAAAGGAACTCTATATTCACCAAGAGAGGCACTGGATTTAGTTCAAAAAACTTCAAAAGCAAATTTTGATGAAACAATTGAATTACATGTTAGATTAGGTGTTGATCCAAGACATGCTGATCAACAAGTTAGAGGTGCTGTAGTTTTACCTAATGGAACAGGAAAATCAGTTAGAGTATTGGTTTTTGCAAAGGGTGAAAAAGCAAATGAAGCTACTCAAGCTGGTGCGGATTTTGTAGGTGCTGAAGAGTTAATTGATAAAATACAAAAGGAAAATTGGTTTGCTTATGACGTAGTAGTAGCAACTCCAGATATGATGGGAATAGTAGGAAGGCTAGGAAGAATTCTTGGACCAAAAGGCTTAATGCCAAACCCAAAATCAGGAACTGTTACTTTTGATGTTGCAAAAGCATTGGCAGATATAAAAGCAGGTAAAGTTGAATATAGAGTTGATAAAACTGCGATAGTTCATGTTCCTATAGGTAAAAAATCTTTTGATATTGAAAAACTACAGGAAAATTATAATGCTTTAATGGATGCACTAATCAAGGCAAAACCAGCTGCAGCAAAAGGGCAATATGTAAAATCTATAACAGTAGCAAGTACTATGGGACCAGGAATAAAAATTAATACTACTAGAACTTCAGAATAATTGACTAAATAAAAATATTGTGATAATTTACTTATATAAAATTAATAGTATCCGTAGACAGTAGGTGCTTATTTATAGCATAATTGTTTTTTACAACCTACCTAGGTTTTAAAATCATAGCTTTAATGCTATTTTCTTTGAAAACCTTCTGTTCTACAGAGGGTTCTATTATTTTAAGGAGGTGTAAAATGAATAAAAATAGAGAGATTAAAGAAAAAAAGGTAGCAGAGATTAAAGAAAAATTACAAAGGGCAGAGGCAGCAATATTAGTAAAATATCAAGGTATAAATGTTGAAAAAGATACTGAATTAAGAAAAAGACTAAGAGAAGCTGGTGTTGAATACAAGATCTATAAAAATTCATTAATGACAATTGCTGCAAAAGAGTTAAATCTTGATAAGTTTGTTGAGCATTTACAAGGGCCACTTGGAGTTGCAATAAGCTATACAGATTGTACTACACCAGCAAGAATAGTTAATGAATTTTCAAAAGAAGTGAAAGTAATTGAACTTAAAGCAGGTATTGTGCAAGGAGATGTATACGACGAAGAAAAAGTTAAACAGCTTGCAAATATACCATCAAAAGAAGTGCTTTTGTCAAAGCTTCTTGGAAGTTTAAAATCCCCAATTTCAAATGTAGCTTTTATTTTTAAAGCTATAGCTGATAAAAAAGAAAATGCTTAATAATTTCGGAGGTGTATTATAAATGAATATTGAACAAATAATTGAAGCTATAAAAGGAATGACAGTTTTAGAATTAAATGACTTAGTAAGTAAATGTGAAGAAGAATTTGGAGTAAGTGCTGCAGCACAAGTTGTAGTTGGTGGTGGAGCAGCTGCAGGGCCAGTTGTTGAGGAACAAACTGAATTTGATGTAATCTTAACTTCTCATGGAGATAAAAAAATCAATGTAATTAAAGTTGTAAGGGAATTAACTGGATTAGGACTAAAGGAAGCTAAAGATTTAGTTGATGGAGTTCCAAAGCCACTTAAAGAAGCTATAAGTAAAGAAGAAGCTGATGCAATAAAAGCTAAACTTGAAGAAGCAGGAGCAAAAGTAGATATAAAATAATTTCACTAAAAGTTCAAAATAATTTTTGAACTTTTTTATTTTCTAATAATAGAGTCAAAGTAAATTATGATAATTTTATATAAATGATTTAATAATAAATTTTTCGCAAAATAAATTTAAAAATAATCAATATTTTAATATAAAAAATATAAAAATTGGCAATAATTAATATACATAAAGAATAATTTTTAAGTATTTAAAATATTGACAATAAAAATTCTATTTGATATAATGATAAATTGCATTGAATAATAAAAAATAAAATGGGATTTTTATAAATAACATAAGTTATATAAAATATTTAAAAATAAATAAATATAATTTGCTAAATATACAAAAGCTAATTTTTGTATTAAATCACATCTGTTAATTAACAATATTCTCAAAATAAATAAGGGGTGAAGTGAATGGTACATCCTGTTAATTTAGGAAAAAGAGTGAGAATGAGCTTTTCAAAATTAAAGGAAGTAGGTGAGATGCCAAATTTTATTGAGGTGCAATTAAACTCATATAAATGGTTTCTTGACGAAGGTTTACATGAAGTGTTTGATGATGTTAACCCAATTCAGAATTATGCAGGTAATCTAAATCTAGAGTTTATAGATTTTAAACTAGAGTTAGATAATATAAAATATTCTGTAGAGGAATGTAAAGAAAGAGATGCTACGTATGCAGCACCATTGAAAGTCAAAGTAAGATTATCAAACAAAGAAACTGGAGAAATCACCGAACAAGAAGTTTACATGGGAGACTTTCCTTTAATGACTGAACAAGGAACATTTATTATAAATGGAGCTGAAAGAGTCATTGTTAGTCAGTTGGTCAGATCTCCAGGTGTTTATTATGACTTAACTATAGATAAATCTGGTAAAAAATTGTTTTCATCAACTGTTATACCAAATAGAGGTGCTTGGCTTGAATATGAAACTGATTCTAATGATATAGTATATGTTAGAATAGATAAAACAAGAAAAATACCAATAACTATACTAGTCAGAGCATTAGGATTAAGTAGTGATATTGAAATTATGGATTATTTTGGTGAAGACGAAAGATTAAGGGCAACTATTGATAGAGATAATACAAAATCTAAAGAAGAGGCGCTTTTAGAGATTTATAAAAGGTTAAGACCTGGTGAACCGCCAACTGTTGATAGCGCTCAAACTTTAATTAATTCTCTTTTTTTTGATGCAAAAAGATATGATTTGGCACGTTTTGGAAGATATAAATTTAATAAAAAATTAGCTATAAATTTAAGAATAGCAAATAAAATTGCAGCTGAAGACATCATAAATCCAAGTACTGGAGAAGTATTAATAGAAAAGAATTCTAAAATTTCTAAAGAGTTAGCTGAAGAAATTCAAGATTGTGGTGTTAATTCAGTAAAAGTAAAAATAGATGATAAAGTATTTACTATTATTGGAAACAATTTTGTCAATATACATAAGAATATTGATATTGATTTATCATCTTTAAATATCCATGAACGAGTTTACTATCCTGTCTTAAAAGAACTTTTAAAAGATATATCTGATGAACAGCAAATTATAGATATCATAAAGAAAAATCTTATCTTTTTAATACCAAAGCATATTGTTTCTGATGACATACTTGCTACAGTTAATTACGAATTGGGCCTAGCGCATGGCATTGGTGAAAGTGATGATATAGACCATCTTGGAAATAGAAGGTTAAGATCGGTTGGTGAACTTCTCCAGAATCAGTTTAGAATAGGGCTATCTCGTATGGAAAGAGTTGTAAAGGAAAGAATGACTGTTCAATCTCAAGAAGATGTAACACCTCAGGCTCTTATTAATATTAGGCCAGTTGCTGCATCTATAAAAGAATTTTTTGGAAGTTCTCAGTTATCTCAATTTATGGATCAAACCAATCCACTATCTGAATTATCTAATAAAAGAAGATTATCAGCTCTTGGACCTGGCGGATTATCTAGAGATAGAGCAGGGTTTGAAGTTAGAGATGTTCACCATTCTCATTATGGAAGAATGTGCCCAATTGAAACTCCTGAGGGTCCCAATATTGGGTTAATTAATGCACTTGCTACTTATGCTAAAGTAGATGAATATGGCTTTATTAAAGCTCCATATAGAATAGTGGATAAAAAAATTGGTAGGGTTACAAATGATATTATTTATTTAACTGCTGATGAAGAGGATAGGTACAATATAGCTCAAGCAAATGAACTTCTAGATGATGAAGGATACTTTATTGATAAACGTGTATCAGTAAGAATTGAAGATGACGTAATAGTAGTCCCTATACAAGAAGTAGATTTAATGGATGTTTCTCCTAGGCAACTTGTATCAGTTGCAACAGCTATGATACCTTTTCTTGAAAATGACGATGCAGGTAGAGCTCTTATGGGAGCAAACATGCAAAGGCAGGCAGTTCCACTATTAATACCATCTGCACCAATTGTAGGAACTGGTATAGAATATAAAGCAGCTATGGATTCTGGAGTTTTTCCTAAAGCGATAAATTCTGGAGAAGTATATTATGTAAGTGCTAATGAAATTCGAGTTAAAAGAGATTCAGATGGTGGATTTGATAATTATAAATTATTAAAATTTAAACGTTCTAATCAAGGAACATGTATTAATCAAAGACCTATAGTATCAAAAGGAGAAATAGTAGCAAAGGGATCTATTTTAGCTGATGGACCATCAACAGATATGGGTGAGATAGCTCTTGGGCAGAACATTCTTATAGGTTTTGTAACTTGGGAAGGCTATAATTATGAAGATGCAATGCTTATTTCTGAACAGTTAGTTAGAGAAGATATATTTACCTCAATTCATATTGAAGAATATGAAGCTGAGGCACGTGATACTAAATTAGGATCAGAGGAAATAACAAGAGACATACCAAACATTGGTGAGGATGCTTTGAAAGATATTGATGACCGTGGAATTATAAGAATTGGTGCTGAAGTTAGATCTGGAGATATTCTTGTTGGGAAAGTTACACCTAAAGGCGAGACAGAACTCACAGCTGAAGAAAGACTTTTAAGAGCAATATTTGGTGAGAAAGCTAGGGAAGTAAGAGATACCTCACTTAGAGTTCCTCATGGTGAAGCAGGAATAATTGTTGATGTGAAAGTATTTACTAGAGAAAATGGTGATGAATTGCCACCTGGTGTTAATAAATTAGTAAGATGTTATATTGCTCAAAAAAGAAAAATATCAGTTGGAGATAAAATGGCCGGAAGACATGGTAATAAAGGTGTAATATCAAGAGTTTTACCTGAAGAAGATATGCCTTTTTTACCAGATGGTACTCCATTACAACTTTGTTTAAATCCATTAGGTGTTCCATCGCGTATGAACATTGGTCAGGTGCTTGAGGTTCATTTAGGGTTAGCTGTTAGAAAAAAAGGATGGCATATCAGCACTCCTGTATTTTCTGGTGCAACTGAAGAAGAAATAAGAAAATGTCTTGTAGATTCTGGATTTGATGAAGATGGAAAGACAATACTATATGATGGAAGAACTGGGGAACGCTTTGACAATAGGGTAACTGTTGGATACATGTATATTCTAAAGCTTGCACACTTAGTAGATGATAAAATTCATGCAAGGTCTACAGGTCCATATTCCTTAGTTACTCAACAGCCACTAGGGGGTAAAGCTCAATTTGGTGGTCAAAGATTTGGAGAAATGGAAGTTTGGGCATTAGAAGCGTATGGTGCTTCTCATATGCTTCAAGAAATTTTAACTGTAAAATCGGATGATGTTGTTGGAAGGGTAAAAACTTACGAATCTATAGTTAAAGGCGAAAATATTCCAACTCCAGGAGTACCTGAATCATTTAAAGTATTAATCAAAGAACTTCAAGCATTATGTTTAGATGTAAAAGTTCTAAATGATAGTAAAGAAGAGATAAAGTTAAAGGAATCAATTGATGATGGGCTTTCAGATTTAGATGTTGTTCTTGATAATAAAGAGGATGTTCAATTAACTGATGACAATTATGTTGATAATGAACTTATTGAAGATGACATAGGATTTGATATAACAAATGATGAACAATTTAACGAAGATGAACTTGAAGATTTTATCATTGATGATGATTTTAATGATGACGATGAAATGTAGAAGGGAGGAGTACCCTTGATAGAATTAAATAATTTTGAGGCACTTCAAATAGGTTTAGTTTCTTCAGAAAAAATAAGGGAATGGTCTAGAGGAGAAGTTAAAAAACCAGAAACCATTAACTATAGAACTTTAAAACCTGAGAGAGATGGATTATTTTGTGAGAGAATATTTGGCCCAACAAAAGATTGGGAATGTCATTGTGGCAAATATAAGAGAGTTAGATATAAAGGTATAGTATGTGATAGATGTGGAGTTGAAGTGACAAAAGCAAAAGTTAGAAGAGAAAGAATGGGACATATTGAACTTGCAGCGCCTGTATCTCATATTTGGTATTTTAGAGGTATACCATCTCGTTTAGGATTAATACTAGATATATCTCCTAGAGCTTTAGAAAAAGTGTTATATTTTGCTTCTTATATAGTAACAAATCCAAAAGATACAACATTGTTAAAAAAACAGCTACTTAGTGAAAAGGAATATAGAGAAGCCATTGAAAAATTTGGTGAAGGAAGTTTTATTGCTGGAATGGGTGCTGAGGTAATCAAAGATTTGTTAGAAGAAATAGATCTTGAACAATTGTCACTTGATTTAAGAGATGAGGTAAAAAAGAGTTCTGGTCAAAAAAAAGTAAGAATTATTAGAAGATTAGAAGTTGTAGAATCATTTAGAAAATCTAAAAATAAACCAGAGTGGATGATAATTGATGTAATTCCTGTCATACCACCTGATTTAAGACCTATGGTGCAATTAGATGGAGGTAGATTTGCAACATCTGATTTAAACGATCTTTATAGAAGGGTCATAAATAGAAATAATAGATTAAAAAAGTTATTAGACTTAAAAGCTCCTGATATTATTGTTAGAAATGAAAAAAGAATGCTTCAAGAATCAGTTGATGCTTTAATAGATAATGGAAGACGTGGAAGACCTGTGACAGGTCCCGGAAATCGTCCATTAAAATCACTTTCTGATATGCTGAAAGGTAAACAAGGGCGATTTAGGCAAAATCTTTTAGGTAAACGTGTTGACTATTCTGGACGTTCTGTAATAGTTGTAGGCCCTGAATTAAAGATGTATCAATGTGGATTGCCTAAAGAAATGGCCCTAGAACTTTTTAAACCATTTGTTATGAAAAAATTAGTTACAAGCCAAGTTGCGCATAATATAAAAAATGCAAAGAGAATGGTTGAAAGGGTTCATCCTCAAGTTTGGGATATATTAGAAGAAGTTATTCAAGACCATCCTGTTCTCTTAAATAGAGCTCCTACACTTCATAGATTAGGTATTCAAGCTTTCCAACCAATACTTGTTGAAGGTAGAGCAATAAAATTACACCCTCTTACTTGTAATGCATATAATGCTGATTTTGATGGAGATCAAATGGCTGTTCACGTGCCTTTATCTGTTGAAGCTCAAACAGAAGCAAGGTTTTTAATGCTTGCTGCTAATAATATTTTAAAACCATCTGATGGTAGGCCTGTATGTGTTCCAACACAAGACATGGTGTTAGGATCATATTATTTAACTTTTGATAATGGTCAAGACAGCATTGTTAATATTTTTTCTTCGGTAGAAGAGGCGCTGCTAGCTTATGAATCTGGGAGCATTAAAATTCAAGATAAGATTAAGGTTAAAATTTTTAAAGAAATTAATGGAATCCTTAAACATAAGCTAATTGTTACAACAGCTGGAAAAATAATTTTTAATGAATCTATTCCTCAAGATTTAGGTTTTGTAGATAGAACAAATCCTGATGAGATGTTTAACCTCGAGATTGAGGGCCTTGCTACAAGAAAATATTTAGAAAAAATTATTGAAAGATGTTATTTAGTTCATGGGCCAACTCAAACTTCGATTATGTTAGATAATATTAAAGCAAAAGGATATCACTATTCAACAATAGGTGCATTAACAGTTTCCACTTCAGATATGGTAATACCACAACAGAAGAAAGATATGCTGCAAGAAGCCGAAGCTGAAGTAGATAAAATTGAGAAGTTATTTAGAAGAGGTTTTATTTCTGATGAAGAGAGATATGAAAGAGTAATTGATACATGGGCTAAAACAACCGATAAAGTTGGGGATATGCTTATGAATAATTTAGATAGATACAATCCTATATTTATGATGGCTGATTCAGGAGCGAGAGGATCAAAATCTCAAATAAAACAATTAGCTGGTATGAGAGGTCTCATGGCTAGCCCATCAGGCAAAATCATGGAAAGACCAATAAAAGCTTCTTTGAGAGAAGGATTAGATGTATTAGAATATTTTATATCAACTCATGGAGCTAGAAAAGGAAATGCTGATACAGCACTAAAGACTGCTGATTCAGGTTATTTAACAAGAAGGCTTGTTGATGTAAGCCAAGATGTTATAGTTAGAGAAGAAGATTGTGGTACAAAAGAAGGCTTTGTTGTATCAGAAATTAAAGAAGGTAACGAGGTTATTGAAACTTTAGTTGAAAGGCTAACAGGTAGATATACTGCGGAAGATGTAATTGACCCTAAAACTAACGAACTTATTGTAAATAGAGATGAGTATATTGATTTTAAACTTGCTGAGAAAATAAGCAAGGCAGAAATAATGAAGGTTAAAATTCGTTCAGTATTTACTTGTAATACTAAACATGGTGTATGCTCTAAGTGTTATGGAATGAGCATGGCAACTGCTCAAAAAATAAATGTTGGCGAAGCTGTAGGTATTATTGCTGCTCAAAGCATTGGTGAACCAGGAACACAGCTTACAATGAGAACATTCCACACAGGTGGAGTTGCAGGGGGCGCAGATATAACTCAAGGACTTCCTAGAGTTGAAGAGCTTTTTGAAGCAAGAAAACCTAAAGGGCTTGCAATTGTAAGTGAACAATCTGGCATTGTTAGAATAGAAGAAACAAAAAAGAAAAGAATAGTTTATATAACTACTGAAAATAGTGAAGAGTTTGCCTATGATATTCCTTTTGGCTCAAGAATAAAGGTTGTAGATGGAAGTTTTATTACTGCAGGTGATGAAATTACTGAAGGATCTGTAAATCCACATGATACTATTAGAATAAAAGGGGTTCAAGGTGTTAAAAATTATTTATTAGGTGAAGTTCAAAAAGTTTATAGATTACAAGGTGTAGAGATTAACGATAAGCATTTAGAAATTGTGATCAGGCAGATGACTAAGAAAATTAAGATTGATGATTCAGGAGATACTGAATTTTTGTCAGGATCTTTAGTTGACGAATTTCTATTTAATGAGGAAAATCAGAAGGCAATAAATGAAGGGCTTTTGCCAGCTCAGGGGAAAGTGTCTTTATTAGGGATTACTAGAGCGGCACTAGCAACTGATTCATTTTTATCAGCAGCATCCTTCCAAGAAACTACAAAGGTATTAACAGATGCTGCCACAAAGGGAAAAATTGATCCACTATTAGGCCTTAAAGAAAATGTAATCATTGGAAAATTGATACCAGCTGGAACTGGACTTAAGAGATACAGTTCAATAAAAATAAATACAGAAATTCAAGAATATGAAGAAGAAGAATTCCAAGTTAATTAATTTATTGACATTAAAAAATTCTGATGATAAAATAACTTTGTTGAATTTAGAGTCAACAAGTGCTTTATGAGGAGGAGAATCATGGTTAATAGGCTTTTAGGAAAAAAAGTTATTGGAGTAAAGCAATCATTAAAGTCTATGAAAAATGGTTTAGGTGAAACTTTATATATAGCAAAAGATGCAGATAGTAAGTTAATTGAGCCTCTAATTGAATGTGCAGATCAATTTAGTATTACTATCCAACATGTTAATACAATGAAGGAACTTGGAAAAATGTGTGGATTGCAAATAGAATCTGCTGCAGCACTAAAATTAAAAGAAAAGTAATAAATTATTTTAGGAGGTGTACTTATGCCAACAATTAGCCAACTTGTAAGAAAAGGTAGAAAATCAGTAGCTAAAAAATCAAAAGCACCTGCACTCATGGAATGTCCTCAAAGGAGAGGAGTTTGTACAGTTGTAAAAACTGAAACTCCAAAAAAACCTAATTCAGCATTGAGAAAAATTGCTAGAGTTAGAGTAGTTAATGGTTATGAAGTTTATGGTTATATACCAGGAATCGGCCATAATCTACAAGAGCATAGTGTTGTTCTTATAAGAGGAGGAAGAGTGAAAGATGTACCAGGGGTAAGATATCATATAGTAAGAGGTGCCCTTGATTCAGCTGGAGTTGCTAACAGAATGCAAGGCAGGTCTAAGTATGGTGCGAAAAGACCAAAAAAACAATCTAAATAAGGTGCAAGTGCAGTGCAATAAGCTACGCTTATAAGTTTTGCGTTGATTATGCATTTTACAGCTGTATTACAGTTGAGTACCTATGATGTAAAAAAAAAATATTAAGGAGGGAAGAAAAGTGCCAAGAAAAGGACACATCGCTAAAAGAGATGTATTACCAGATCCAGTTTATAATTCAAAAGTTTTAACAAAACTTATTAATAATATTATGAAAGATGGAAAAAAAGGAATAGCACAAGCAATATGTTATGGTGCTTTTGACATAATCTCAAATAAAACAGGAAAAGATCCAATGGAAGTCTTTGAAACTGCAATGTCAAATGTAATGCCTGTTCTTGAGGTTAAAGCAAGAAGAATTGGTGGAGCTAATTATCAGGTACCAATTGAAGTAAGAGCAGATAGAAAACAGACTTTAGGAATTAGATGGATTCTCATTTCAGCTAGAAAAAGAGGAGAAAAACGTATGATGGAAAGATTAGCAGGAGAGTTAATGGATGCTGCTAATAATACTGGTGGAGCAGTTAAGAAGAGAGAAGATACTCATAAAATGGCTGAAGCAAATAGAGCATTTTCTCATTATAAATATTAATGTGAATTGCAAAACTGTTTTGGAAATCCAAAACAGTTTTGTAAAGTTTTAAATATTTTATTTTGTTTTTTTCTTTTGAGAGGAGGAAGAATTTTGGCTAGAAAATATTCAATTGATAAATTTAGAAATATTGGAATAATGGCTCATATAGATGCTGGAAAAACAACCACAACTGAGCGTATTCTTTTTTATACAGGTAAAACTCATAAATTAGGTGAAACTCATGAAGGTGCCGCAACTATGGATTTCATGGTTCAAGAACAAGAAAGAGGAATTACGATAACATCTGCAGCAACAACATGTATGTGGAAAGATCATGTTATAAATATAATTGATACACCTGGACACGTAGACTTTACTGTTGAAGTAGAAAGATCGCTTAGAGTGCTTGATGGTGCTGTTGCTGTATTTTGCGCAAAAGGTGGAGTAGAACCACAATCTGAAACTGTTTGGAGACAAGCAAATAGATATGGTGTGCCAAGAATGGCATATATCAATAAGATGGACATTTTAGGTGCTGATTTTTATAGGGTAGTGGGTATGATAAAGGAAAGGTTGGGAGCAAATCCTGTGCCTATACAACTTCCTATTGGAAAAGAAGATACTTTTATTGGGATAGTTGACTTAATTCAAAATAAAGCGTTGATATATGATGAAAAATTAGGAAGAGAAACTCATGATGAAGAGATTCCTGATGATATGCTAGAGATAGTTGAAAAATACAGAGCTGATTTAAAGGAAGCTGTGGCAGATTTTGATGAAGAATTGACTCTAAAATATCTTGAAGGCGAAGAAATTACAAGTGAAGAGATAGAAAATGCTTTAAGAAAAGGAACTATTCAAAATAAAATTATACCTGTTGTTTGTGGATCTTCGTACAAGAACAAAGGAGTGCAACCTATGCTTGATGCTGTGGTTAAATATATGCCTTCACCTGTTGATATTCCATCAATAAAGGGAGTGTCATTGGACAGTGGTGAAGAAGTTGAAAGGCATTCTATAGATGATGAACCAATGGCTACATTAGCATTTAAAGTGGCTACAGATCCTTTTATAGGAAAATTAACATTTATTAGAGTATACTCTGGAATTATTACTAGTGGGTCTTATGTATTAAATGCTAGTAAAAATAAAAAAGAGAGAATCGGAAGATTAGTTAAAATGCATGCAAATTCTAGGGAAGATATAAATGAGTTAAGAGCTGGTGATCTTGGGGCTGTTATTGGTTTAAAAGATACCACTACTGGAGATACTCTTTGTGATGAAAATAAAGCTGTTATATTAGAGAAAATGGAGTTTCCAGAACCAGTTATTCATGTTGCTATTGAACCTAAAACAAAGGCTAGTCAAGAAAAGATGGGAATATCTCTTGCAAAACTTGCTGAAGAAGATCCAACATTTAAAACTTATACAGATCAAGAAACAGGTCAAGTTATAATTGCGGGCATGGGAGAATTACATTTAGAGATAATTGTTGATAGGTTACAAAGGGAATTTAAAGTAGAATGTAATGTTGGTAAGCCACAAGTTGCATATAAAGAGACGGTTAGGAAAGCAGTTAAAGCAGAAGGTAGGTTTGTAAGGCAATCAGGTGGACGTGGACAATATGGTCACTGTTGGATTGAGTTAATACCTAATGAAGGTGATTATGTATTTGAAAATGCTATAGTTGGAGGAGTTATTCCAAAAGAGTATATTCCTGCAATTGACAATGGAATACAAGAAGCTTCTGAAAGTGGAATAATAGGAGGATATCCAGTTATTAATTTCAAAGCTAAAGTGTATGATGGTTCTTATCATGATGTGGATTCATCAGAAATGGCATTTAAAATTGCTGGATCTATGGCTTTTAAAGAAGCAATGAAAAAAGCAGACCCTGTTCTTCTTGAACCTATTATGAAAGTTGAAGTTACTGTTCCTGAGGATTATATGGGTGATGTTATGGGAGATATTAATTCAAGAAGAGGAAGAATTGAAGGTATGGAATCTCAATATAACTCACAAGCAATTAGGGCTTTTGTACCTCTTTCTTCAATGTTTGGTTATGCAACTAGCTTAAGGTCTAATACTCAAGGAAGAGCAAGTTATTCTATGGAATTTGATCACTACGACGAGGTACCAAAAAGCATACAAGAACAAATAGTAGGAAGCAAATAAGAATATTTAGGAGGAAAGAAAGATGGCTAAAACAAAATTTGAAAGAAACAAACCCCATGTAAATATAGGAACAATAGGACACGTAGATCATGGGAAGACAACATTAACAGCAGCAATAACATCAGTATTATCAAAAAAAGGATATGCACAAGCAACAAAATATGATGAAATAGATAAAGCACCAGAAGAAAAAGAAAGAGGAATAACAATAAACACATCACATGTAGAATATCAAACAGATAATAGACATTATGCACATGTGGATTGCCCAGGACATGCTGACTATGTAAAAAACATGATAACAGGAGCAGCACAAATGGATGGAGCAATATTAGTAGTATCAGCAGCGGATGGACCAATGCCACAAACAAGAGAGCATATACTACTAGCATCAAGAGTAGGAGTGCAATATATAGTAGTATTTTTAAATAAAGCAGATATGGTAGATGACCCAGAGTTAATAGAGTTAATAGACATGGATGTAAGAGAATTATTAAATGAGTATGGATTTCCAGGAGATGATGCACCAATAATAACAGGATCAGCATTAGAAGCATTAGAAAATCCAGATGATCCAGAGAAGACAAAGTGCATATTTGAGTTAATGGAAGCAGTAGATAGTTATATACCAACACCAGAGAGAGCAACAGACAAAGCATTTTTAATGCCAGTAGAAGATGTATTCACAATAACAGGAAGAGGGACAGTAGCAACAGGAAGAGTAGAGAGTGGAATATTAAAAGTAGGAGACGAAGTAGAGATAGTAGGATTAAAGGAAGAGAAGAAGAAGACAGTATGTACAGGAGTAGAGATGTTCAGGAAGCTATTGGATCAAGCAATGGCAGGAGATAATATAGGAGCATTATTAAGGGGAGTACAGAGGGCAGAAATAGAGAGAGGTCAAGTATTAGCGAAACCAAACTCAGTAAACCCACATAAAAAGTTTGTAGGTCAAGTATATGTATTAAAGAAGGAAGAGGGAGGAAGACACACCCCATTTTTTGATGGATATAGACCACAATTTTATTTCAGGACAACAGATGTAACAGGGAGCATAAAATTACCAGATGGAGTAGAGATGGTAATGCCAGGAGATCATATAGATATGAGAGTAGAACTTATAGCACCAGTAGCAATGGATAAAGAGTTAAGATTTGCAATAAG
>JAVBPD010000011.1:0-40151 GCA_031549885.1 Clostridiaceae bacterium | reverse complement strand
AGGAAAGGGAACACCTGGAGATACAATAGAAGTAACATTCCCAGATGGGTCAAAAGGAACAACAACAGTAGATGGAAATGGAAATTGGTCAATAAATGTGCCACCAGGAACCACATTAAAACCAGGTGATACAATAACAGTAACTGAATTCAATAAAGATGGAGAACCAGGAAACGAAGTAAAAGTGCAAATAGGAACAACCACAAATATGCCAACAATAGATAAACCAGTAAAGGAAGGCGATAAGGCAATAACCGGAAGAGGGACACCAGGAAATACAATAGTTGTGACATTGCCAAATGGAACAAAAGCAACAGCTACAATAGATAACAGCGGAAGATGGACAATAAATGTGCCACCAGGAATGAATTTAAATCAAGGAGATATAATTAGGGCATATGAACAAGATAAGAATGGAAATAGAAGCAAGGAAGATGTTGCAACAGTAACGCAAAATGATGCAGTGATGCCAAAAACTGGTGAAAGAAAATTCTGGTAAATAATATAAAAGTGTTGCAAAGCAAATTTTAATGCTTTGCAACACTTTAATAAATATGGTATAGTTGCTTTTTTATTTTTGGTGATGTATATTAAAAAAAACAAATATTGATGTGGAGCTTATAAATAGTTCATAAATACATATATAATAACTATCAAATATAGTATAATATACTCATAAGGAGGTAGCTTTATGAGGAATTATAAACCAAACGAATTTGCTAAAATGATAGGTGTGTCTGTAATCACGCTTCAAAGATGGGATAAAGATAACAAACTAAAGGCGAACAGAACACCAACAGATAGACGATACTACACTCATAAGCAGTATATTGATTATATGGGAGAAGGTAGATCTTCTAAGGATAAAGTAATAATTTATGCAAGAGTGTCTATGATGAATCAAAAAGATGATTTAAAAAATCAAATAGAATTCTTAAAACAATATGCAAATGCAAAAGGAATCATTGTAGACGACATTTTTGAGGATGTAGGAAGTGGACTTAACTACAATCGAAAGAAATGGAACAAATTAATTGAGGATTGTATGCTAGGAGATGTAAAAACAATCATCATATCCAATAAAGATAGGTTCATACGGTTTGGGTATGATTGGTTTGAAAGACTTTTAAAATCAAATGGTGTAGATATAATTGTTGTAAACAATGAAGCATTTTCGCCTCATGATGAGCTAGTACAAGATTTAATCAGTATTATACATGAGTTTTCATGTAAAATTTATGGATTAAGAAAGTACAAGAAAAAAATCACTGAGGATGAAGAAGTATGCTTAGAGCTTTCAAAACAGAAATAAATCCTACAGAAGAACAAAAGAGGATAATTAATAGAACGATTGGAGTATTCCGATTCATCTAAACAAAGCATCATGAGCAGATGCTTCATTTAGAAAGTTCTTTAAACAGATGATAAATCAAAATCCAATATGAAAGACATAAGATTAAAATACTAACAATAGGAAAAGTCAAAAAATTAGAAAAACATTTAAAAAGACAACAACGAAAACTTTCAAGAAAATATGAGAGTTTAAAAAGGAGAAATAAGATCGAGAAAGGAGACGCTACTAAACAAAATATTCAAAAACAAGTCAGAAAGGTACAAACAGTACATCAGAAACTTAACAATATTAGAGAAAACTATACAAATCAGGTGATAAACGAGATAGTGAAAACCAAACCATCTCATATCACGATTGAAGATTTAAATGTTAAGGGAATGATGAAAATAGGCATTTAGCAAATGCCAAAGTATACAAAATAGCATAGAAAAGCAATTGTATACATGTACCGAGAAGAAGGAATTTTCTTGATATGAATACATTTGTTCATATTTTAAGTAGCAGAACAGAATTGAAAGTACTTTATTTAGAATGCAACATGGGGAATGCAGGTGATATGATGATGTCTGCACTTTCAGAGTTAATTCCCGATCCTGATAGATTTATATCTAAACTAAACAGTTTAGAATTGCCAAGCGTACATGTTCATAGAAGCAGAGCAATTAAGGCAGGAATTTCAGGGACTAAAATAGACGTTTTAATAAATGATAAAGAAGAATTAAGTGAAGATGTACATATAAGTGAACATGGTCACAAACATGATAACACTCACACTCACAGTAATCATGATCATGTTAATATGTTATCTATTACAAATATGATAGATGGGTTAGATGTTTCAGATTTTGTAAAGAAAAACGCTAAAGCAGTTTATAAAATAATTGCAGAAGCAGAAAGCAAAGTACATCAAAGTACGGTTAATGAAGTTCATTTTCATGAAGTGGGCACTATGGATGCAATTATGGATATTGTTGGTGTATGTATGCTCATGGAAGAAATTTCCCCTAATTTAATTCTTTCGTCTCCAATTAATGTAGGAAAAGGGTATGTAAAATGCGCTCATGGAATTTTACCTATTCCAGCTCCAGCCACTGTAAATATATTAAAGGGTATGCCCATGTACAACAGTGATATAGAAGGTGAATTATGCACTCCAACAGGAGCCGCACTTATTAAGCATTTTGCAGGAAGCTTTGGGAAAATGCCAGTTATGACAGTTAAAGAAATTGGTTATGGACTTGGAAAAAAAGATTTTAGCGTGTGCAATTGTGTTAGAGCATTTTTAGGTGAAATAGAAACTGGTGAGACAAACGAGGAAGTGGTAGAGCTTATTGCAAATATTGATGACATGGTTGGGGAAGCTATTGGGTTTGCTGTAGATGTGCTTTTTGAAAATGGAGCTTTAGATGTATTTAATGTTCCTGTTCAAATGAAAAAGAACCGCCCTGGAAATATGCTTGTATGCATTTGTCGTACAAATGACGCTGATAAAATGGCCAAACTTATTTTAAAACATACTACAACTTTTGGAGTGAGAAAAAAGATATGTGAACGATATATTTTATCACGGGATTCTACCAAATTTAGGACCAAATATGGAGATGTGAGAATAAAAACAGGTTTTGGATATGGCATAACAAAATCTAAATTTGAATATGAAGATATGGCCTTTATTGCTAAAAATAACAGAATACCGCTTTCACAAGTATATGAAGAAATTGAAAGAGAATGGGATAAAAATTAAACAAAAACCAAGTAACAAAAAAATGTTACTTGGTTTTAAGAAATGGATTTAATTATTACAAAAATATTTTAATAATTAAAACAACAATTGCACCTAAAAGTGCAGTTACAGGAAGTGTAAATATCCATGCCCAAACCATATTTCTAACTACAGCCCATCTTACAGATGATAGCCTTTTAGCTGCGCCAACTCCCATTATAGATGATGAAATCACATGAGTTGTACTAACAGGCATACCAAGATGGGAGGCTGTTTCAATAACTAAAGCAGCAGCAGTTTCTGCAGCAAATCCTCCTATAGGTTCTAATTTTATCATGTTTTGTCCAATTGTTTTTATGATTTTCCATCCTCCAAGTGATGTCCCCATGGCCATAGATATAGCACAAGCAAATGACACCCATATTGGAACATTTGCAGATTTATCTAAAAAACCTGCGCTAATTAAAGCAAGTGTTATAATTCCCATGGATTTTTGAGCATCATTGCTTCCATGAGAATAAGCCATAAAAGCAGCAGATACAATTTGGAGTTTAGAAAACCACTTATTTATAATTGCATGAGCAACTGGACGCAATAGCTCAAATAACAAATTCATAAATATATAAGATATTATAAATCCCATAATTGGAGAAGTTATAAGAGGCAATATTACTTTCTCAAAAACACCGCCCCAAAGAACACTGTGCATGGAAAAAGTATCAGCTATGCCTGCACCTACAAGGGCGCCAATTAATGCATGAGATGAACTGCTTGGCATGCCTATTTTCCACGTGAAAAGATTCCATATAATTGCAGCAATTAATGCTGATATTATTATGTATTGAGCTACATCTCCTGATAAAAGCCCCCCAGAAATTGTTTTTGCAACATTTTTACTTACCATAGCACCAACAAAATTTAAAATAGCTGCCATGGCTACAGCTATATTAGGAGTTAAAACTCTAGTTGTTACAGAAGTTGCAATTGCATTTGCTGTATCATGAAATCCATTAATAAAATCAAAAGTAAGTGCTAAGATAATTACAAGGATTAAGGAAAAGCTTACTCCACTAAGCATGTTTCATTACGATCCCTTCAATTGTGTTTGCAATATATTCACATGAGTCTAATGATTTTTCAAGGTAATCATAAATTCCTTTCCACCTTAAAACATTAATTAAATCTTTTTCATCTGAAAATAATTTTTTTAATTCATTTCTATATATTCCATCTCCAATATGCTCTAAATCATTTATAATTATTATTTCTTTCTTTAATGTATCTGTGGGTTTTAACTTTTTCATTTCTTCAACTAAAATTTTAAGATGCATAGTGGCCTTAGTTATGTTTGTAGCAAATTCTATGGCCTCAGTTTTTATACTTACTACATTGAAAACATCAAATCTAAGGGCAGCTTCTTCTATATTGTCTACAATATTGTCAAGCTCCTTAAGCAAAAGAAATATATCTTCTCTATCTAAAGGAGTTATAAATGCAATGTTTAATTGATATATGGCATCATGTACAATTAAATCGCATTCATGCTCAAGGTCAGTTATTTCTTTTAATTTTGCTTCAACATTGTTATAATTGTTCATTAAATTTTCAAGCTTTGTAGCTGCATCGTGGGCAATTACTGTCATATTTGAAAGATAAGTAAAAAAAATAGCCTCTTTTTTTGTTATTCTTAACATAAAATATCTCCTAACGAATAATCTTTTTAAAATATAATACAAAAAAATACAAAAAGTCCAACTCAATAATTTTAACATTAATAGTTTTTTTAGACAAGCAAAATCACTGGCTTCTTTATATATTCTTGAATATTTTTATGGTTCGTAGTATAGTAAATTTAATAAAAGCTAAGAATGGTCGTGAATTAAATGAAAAAACAAATTGACAATTATAAATTTGATAAAATATTATCGGTTATGGGAAATGAGTATGGAAAAATAAGAAAAGGTGACGAAGATGATTACAGCTATTTGCTGCTTGCAATGGAAGGCAATTTATTAAAACTTTATAGAATAGATAATAAAAAAGATTCCTATAGTGCAATTAAAGCAATAAAGATATGTTTATTTGTCATTGATAGTTATATTAACGATGTTGAATATGATTTAGACAAATTTTTAGATGGTGACAGCAAAACTTTTGCTTCTGGATTATTAATGGCTTTTGATCCTTTTACTAATGATAAAGTAAAACAAGCTATTGCTGAATATGTTGATATTAATGACAAAGGTGAGTTAAAAAAATATTTTAAGGATCCAATAAAGTGTCTCTTAAGAATTGAATCTTCTATAGAATTATGGACTAAAGAATATGGTTCTTTTGGCTATTTTAATTTAATTGAAAATGAAATTGGTGATTTGGTAGAACATGACGATATAATGCTATTTACAGCAAAAGTTAATTATTGGAATTCTATTTGATATAAATTTTTCTAAAAAATGTTCTAAAATTTTTTAAAAAGTAGATTAAGTGCAGGGTTATTTGCTGTATAGTTAATTTAAAAAATCTTTTTTCAATAAAATCTTGTATAATTGTCTAATTGTAATTAAAAAATCTTTAAATCTCTATTTTTTTAAAGTTTAATATAGAAAAAATTGTGTTATTTAACTATAATTTTATTATTAAGGATAAATAAAACAGAAAGGAGAGATATTGTGCTTTCGTTAAATGAAGAAATTATAAATCTTATGAAAGAAAATGGTGCAAATCTTGTGGGATTTAGTGATTTAAGTTCTATTAAAGATGATGAATTAAACATTGGAGTATGTGTAGCAGTAGCAATTAATAAAGATATTATAGAAGGGATTAAAGATGGGCCAAATATAGAATATTTTGGTGAATACAATAAGGTTAACGATATTTTAGATAATTTAGTTACAATAGGTGCAGAGTTTCTTAAATCAAAGGGATATAAAGCTTATGCTAATACTAGAAGTGTAACAAAATATGGACGAGATCTTTTGACAAAATTGCCACATAAAACTGTAGCAACAAGAGCAGGACTTGGATGGATAGGAAAATGCGCTGTACTAGTTACAAAAGAATATGGGTCTGCTGTTAGAATTTCAACATTTTTAACTAATGCTCCTCTTGAATTGGACAATCCTATAAATAGTTCATATTGTGGAAGTTGTACAAAATGCAAAGATAATTGTCCTGCAGAAGCAATTTTAGGAAATGAATGGAATGTTAATTCAAATAGAGAAGAGTTAGTAGATGCTTTTGCTTGTGAAAAGAAGGCTGATGAATTATGTATAAAAAATTTTGGTATTGCAGCAAGTATATGTGGGAAATGTATTGAAGTATGTCCTTTTACAAAAAAATATATAAATAGTGTTAAAAAATAAATAGACAAAAAGGAGCTCGCATGGATAATTCAATTTTAAATAAGCTAAAAGATAATTTTGAAAAAAGAAATATTAAAGTATTAATATTTAAGACTTTTGATGAAATAAAAAACTATTTATTGAAAGAGATACCTCTAAATGTTTCTATAGGTATTGGTAATTCTCAAACACTAAAGAGTATGAATTTAACAAATGTTTTTTTAAATAGAGGCAATACTGTATATGATAAGGAACTTGGAGAAAATAAAGACGAAGTGAAATTTCTTAAAAAGAAAGCCTTATTATCAGATTGCTATATTTCTTCTACAAATGCAGTTTCAAAAGATGGTAGAATTGTAAATATAGATCATAGTGGTAATAGAGTAGCTGCCCTTTCATATGGACCTGAGAAAGTATATATTGTAATTGGGGAAAATAAAATAACTAATACACAAGATGAAGCTATTACAAGAGCAAGGAACGTGGCTGCAAGTAAAAATGCAAAAAGAGCTGGGTTTAACCCTCCTTGTGTAGAGCTTGGGCGCTGTGTTGATTGCATGTCAAATGATAGGGTATGCAATATTATTTCTATAATTGAAGGGCAATGTGAAAAGGATAGACTGGAACTTTTAATAGCACTTGAATCTGGTGGATTTTAAAAAATAAACAAATAAAGGAATGTGATAATATGGATTTTACTAAGGATATGACAAATGTTATGAATCATTTAACTAAAACAGGAGCATTTTTATCTTGTAAAAGTGAAGATGGTGTAAATACAATGACAATAGCTTGGGGCTTTATTGGCTTTATGTGGAATAAGCCATATTTTATGGCTCTTGTAAGGCCTCAAAGATATACAAAAAAGATCTTAGACAAGGCAACTAGTTTCACTGTGAGCATTCCATATGACAAGCTAAAAGAAGAGCTTATTGTCTGTGGAACCAAATCTGGTCTTGATATTGATAAGAGCAAAGTAGTTAAATTCATACCTGCTAAATCTGTAGATAGTGTTGTAGTCGATGGGTGTGATGCTTATTATGAGTGCAATATTAAAATGGTTGATAGATTAAGAGAAGAAAATATGCCTAAAGATGTTATACATAAAAATTATCAGGGTGACTACCATTATTTATATTTTGGAGAAATAGTAGATTGTTATTAATTAAATAGTTGATTAAATAGTGAGGTTTTCCTCACTATTTTTATAGTGTTTATTTTATAATGAATTTATGGGAGTAAAAAAGCTTATTTTATATTCGATTTGTTGACATTTATGTTATTTATTGATATTATTATGACTGAACTTCAGTCAATAATAAGAGGTGAATAAAGTGGCAAGAGTTACAAAGAGTTATGATGAAAGAAAAAATGAGATCATAAAGATGTCACAAAAACTTTTTTTAAAAAAAGGCTATGAAAACACTTCTATAAACGATATTGTAAATTCTTTAGGAGTAGCTAAGGGATTATGCTATCACTATTTCAAATCAAAAGAACAGTTATTTGAAGCTTCAATGAAAGACTATATAAATGAATTTACAAATGATATAATTTTTATTTTAAATAATACAAAACAATCAATTGAAGATAGATTATTTTATATTTTTAAAATAATTGTAGATATGATTTGTGATTTTAGAAATATTAATAAAATGGGTAGCTTAGATAAGTACAACACTCTCCATAATAATTTGGTCTTTCAAGTGACTACTAATTTAATCGATCCTGTCTCTAAGATAATTGAAGAAAATCTAGATATAAATCTTACAAAAATTGATGATACAAAAAAAATTGCAACATTTCTTTTATTTGGTCTTACAGGAACTATTGAATCCATGATTAATATTAAAGATTATGCAAATGTTAAGCTGGACTTTATTGGCGTTGTTAAACTTGCAAGAAGTATTTTGTATTTTGATGAGGAATGTGTTTTAGAAAGGTTTAATGAGGTGGATTTTCATGGCAAATAGCATTCTTATACAATTATGCGATATTTCAAAGGAATACATTGTTGGAGATGGTATATTAAAAGCTGTTGATAAAGCAAATTGTGAGATTTTAAAAGGAGAATTTGCTATAGTGTTAGGTCCAAGCGGCGCTGGTAAAAGTACAATTTTAAATTTATTAGGAGGCATGGATAGAGCAACCAGTGGGGATTTATTTGTAGATGATCAAAACATAACTAAGTACAATGATAGGCAATTAACTACATATAGAAGACAAGATGTAGGTTTTGTATTTCAATTTTATAATTTAATGCCTAATTTAACAGCAAAGGAAAATGTGGAGCTTGCTCGTCAAGTAGGAAAAGACCCGTTAGATGTTGAATCTGTAATGGAAGAAGTTGGACTTAAAGATAGAATGAATCATTTTCCAGCAAAGTTATCTGGAGGAGAGCAGCAAAGAGTTGCTATAGCTCGAGCGCTTTGTAAGAATCCAAAACTTCTTTTATGCGATGAACCAACAGGAGCTCTCGATAGTGAGACAGGTCGTAGCATATTGGTTCAGCTTCAAAATATGAGCAGAATACATGGTAAAACTGTAGTTATAATAACGCATAATGCAGCCATGTCAGATGCAGCAGATAGAGTTATACACGTTAGATCAGGTAAAATTTCAAAAGTTGATGTAAATGATAATGCTAAACTTGTGGAGGATATAAAATGGTAAAAAGCATGCTTTTAAAGAAGATGTTTAGAGATGTCATGAAAAATTGGCCACAGTTTTTATCTATTTTAATTTTAGCTTTTTTAAGCGTTTATGTTTATGCTGCAATTGAGTCCTTATGGTATGGCATTGAAAAGGAAACAAATGATTATTATAATAAAACAAATATGGCTGATTTGTGGATTTATGCAAACAATATAACAAAGGGCGATGTAGATAAAATATTAGCTTTTGGCGGAATAGAGGAAACTGAAAGAAGGCTTACCTTTACAAGCAAAGTAAAATTAAATGATGATCCTGAGCTTGAAATAAATATTATTGAAAAAAATAATATTTCAAGAAGCATAATAACAAGTGGAAGCTATTTTGGCTACTATTATTTAAACAATGGAATACTTTTAAATGAATCTTTTGCAAATGCTAGAAACATAAAACCTGGTGATGAAATAACGTTAGACGTATTTAATACTGATTGGAAAGTAAAGGTGTCAGGATTAGTATACAATCCAGAGTACATAGTATATACAGGAGATATTACAAGAACAACACCAGACCATATGCAAGTTGGATTTGCATTTGCAAAAGAGGAAACATTTAAAAATAAATTTGGAAATCCAGTTTATTCATGTCTTGTTTTAAAACTTGGTAAAAATGTTAATTTGGCTAATTTAAAGGAGAAAATAGAGAATTATTTTGGGAACAGATTTATTACTATATTAGATAGAGATAGCCAAACTAGCACAAAAAGTGTACAAGATAGAATTGTGTCATTTAAAACATTTGCTTTGGTTTTTCCTGTAGTTTTTTTTCTTTTAGCACTTTTAACAATGTTAACTACTATGGTAAGGTTAGTTGAAAGCCAGAGGACTCAAATTGGCACGCTGAAGGCTTTAGGATATACCTTCACTCAGATATTATTGCATTATATATCTTATGGCATATGGCTTGGAATGTTTGGAGGAATAATTGGTTTAATATTAGCTCCAATTACTATACCACAATTAGTTTATAAAATACAAGAAAAGATGTTCATTTACCCTAATCTTAGGGGGCATTTAAATTTTAATAGCTATGCTTCAATTGGTATAATTGTCTTTTGTTGTATAATTGCATCTGTTATGGCATGTTATTCTGAATTAATACATTTGCCAGCAGTTATTATGAGACCAAAAGCACCTAAAATTGGGAAAAGGACATTTCTTGAAAACATAACTTATGTTTGGAGCAAGCTGTCCTTTTCTTTAAAATGGATGGTGAGAGACATGGGAAGAAACAAAACAAGATCAATTATGGCTATATTAGGTGTTATGGGATGCATGGCCCTGCAGTTAAATGGGCTTGGCCTTTTAGATTCTGTGAATAATTTTGCACCTACCCTTTCTAAGGATGTATATAAATTTCGTCAGAAAATAGTATTTAAAAATGATATAACTAGAGAACAAATTAATGAAATAAAGAAAATGATTAAAGCCGATTCACAGCTTATAGAAGAAAAGGGAATGGAATTAAATTTTAATGGAAAAATTAAAAAGTATGCACTTATTATAGCTGAAAAAGGTGATATGTGGATTCAAAAAGATAAAGAAGGAAAGCTAATTGATTTACCAGAAGAGGGAGTTCTTTTAACAAATAAAACTGCAGAAATTCTTGGTGCCAATATAGGCGATATGATAAAATATAGGCTTGCAGGTGAAATAAAATGGAAAGTATTTAAAGTGGTGGGGATGTTTTCTACACCAATGCCTCAAGGGGTTTATGTATATGAGGGATATTGGAAAAAGTTAAATTATAAATTTAATCCAACATCAATATTGACATCGGAGCCAATTCAAGATAATAAATATATTCAAAATCTAGATTATGTTAGCAGAGTTTTTGATTTAGAATCTCAACTAGTAGATATAAATAATTTAATGGGAAGTTTGAGAACTGTAGTACTTATTTTTACAATTTGTGCAATATCTCTTGGAATTGTAGTGTTATATAATTTAGGCCTTTTAAATTTTACAGAAAGAGTAAGAGAGTTTGCTACACTGAAAGTTTTAGGGTTTTATCAGAATGAAATTAGGAGTTTAGTTTTGAAAGAAAATATATTTTTTACAATTTTTGGTTGGATTATAGGAATTCCAGCAGGTATATTTCTGGTTAATTTTTGTATACAAGCAGTAGCACCTGAAAACTTGGAATTCAATGCATATATAAAGGATTCAAGTTTTATAATTTCATCTGCAATTACCATATGTTGCTCGATTTTAGTTAATTTTACTCTATCAAATAAGATTAAAAAATTAGATATGGTTGAATCTCTTAAATCTATAGAGTAATTTTTAATCTAATTGTTATAGATATTTCATAATTTTTTTAGTATTGTTAAGGTTATTTGTTAATGATATACTTTAGTTATATATAATGAAATGGGGAATGTTAATGACAGTATTTATGTTGAAGCTCATTGCTATAATTACTATGTTAATAGACCATACAGGTGCTATTATTTATACAGATAACTTGATTTTTAGGATAATTGGAAGACTTTCATTTCCTATTTTTGCATTTTTAATAGCTGAAGGATATGCCCACACTAGAGATTCTAAGAAGTATATATCCAGAGTATTTATATTTGCAATGATTTCTCAAATACCTTTTTTTCTGGCATTTTATTTATACGACGGAAGTTTTAACATTTATGATATTGTAAATTATTTTAGTGGAAACTTAAATGTACTTTTCACATTTACACTTGCTCTATTTGCCATTTGGAGCTATGAAAATATGAATAAGATCCTTTCAGCTTTTGTTGTTTTTTCTTTGTGCCTGTTAGCCACTAGTTTAGGTGTAGATTATTCGTTTTATGGTGTTTTACTCGTTTTTGTATTTTATATTTTTAAATCCAAAACAGGTAAAATATTAGCTTTCTTTGTAGTTCATTTTATATATTTGTGTCAAACTAGAGGGATTATAACCTTTGTTGATGGCATACCTTCAATTAATACGCTTATTTTTATGAATATAAGCTATACGCTTGTGATGATTATGCCACTAGTTTCATCTATTTTTATATACTTTTATAATGGACAATTAGGAAGCAAGAAGTTAAAATGGTTTTTTTATGTATTTTATCCAGCGCATATATTAATACTATATTTGATTAAAATATACCTTTTTTAATAATTTACACCTTGATTAATTAATAACTTTATGGGAGTGATGAACAATGAACAATTATGACGAAGAAAACATAGATAATTCAACTAAAAAAGATGAACATTTGTTTGAAACAACTAGCGATATATCTAGTGATCAAAATAAAGAAACCATTCAAGATTTTGATAAAACTAATGAGATGCCATTTGTTGATTTATCTTTAAATTCTTCTAAAGATAATGATATTATAAAAGACAATGCTGAAAAAAATAATCCTAAAGAATCTGTGGAGCCAAAGGTGGATTTTTCTGAAGATGGAATAGAGATTAATTATAGCTCTGAAAACTATTATGAATTTACTTTAAATAATATACCAAAAGTTAAAATTGATGATAAAAGCTTAAATGGTCATGCGGATTTATCAAAACAAAAACCAGATAATGCATTATATAATCAAAATAATTATCAAAATTCAAGCAATTCTAATTATTATGGAAGCGGTCAAAACCAATCACCGAATGCAAATAATTTTAATTATTATGGAAGTGGCCAAAATCCACCTCAGAATGGAAATAATTACAATAACTACAACAATAGGTATCAAAATAATAAAAATATAAATTATAACAACAACCCATATAATAGTGGGTTTAACAATAACAAGAATCAACATAACCAGCAGAATATGAATAAATACAACTATAATATGAATTATAATAATAATTCAAGCAATGTTAATCGTCAATTTAGCAATATTTCAAAAGCACCTATTGCACTTGGGATTAGCGCAGGTATTTTGGGAATAATTAGCTTATTTGGCTCACTTGTTATTTTGCTTGTGACAATTTTTTCAAATTATGCTACCATCCTTGATCCTAGCGAATTAATTGAAGATACATATGTAAGAACTATGGTTTTATCAATAATACCAGTTTGGGTTATTGCATCAATTACTGGAATTGCAATAATAGTGTTTGCCATTATTGCAACAAGATATATTAAGATTGCCACTATTGGGTTTTTAGTGTGTACAATATTGTTTTTCATATTGATTTTTCCAGGTTTTGGAGGAACGTTTTTATCATTTATATTAGGATTAATTGCAACTATTATAAGTTATGCAAATATGAGAAAAATTAGACAATTTTATTGATGATTCTATTTCTTCTAAATTAATTATAAAATGGTTTTTAAATGGATATAATAAGGAAAATAACTATTTTATAAATTATTATAGGAGGAGACAAGTTGAAGTATCATGATGGTTTAAAACGCTCAAAAGATCACATAGATCATATAATTGATGAAACAGATATGGATGATTATATGGTTAATTTTAACTTACCAAATAACAAGATTACAAACACTCCAAAAGTGTTAGGAATAATATCTTTTGTTATAAGTTTAGCTGCTGTTCCATATGCTTACTTCATGTCATCTATATCAGTTGCTATGGACAGAGGATACAATTCAACAGAGATATTTGATTTGCTTAACAAAAAATCTCCTCATGTGATAGCACCAATTATAGTTTCAATTTTACTTGGCATTTTAGTAATTTCCATTGGAGTAGGGGTGCTTGTTTTAAGCTTAATATCAGAAAAATATTTTAAAATCTCATATATTGGCTTTTTTATATGTTCTTTGTTATACTTTTTGCTTATTATTCCTTCAAAAGGAGCATCGCTTTTTCAATTTATACTGTGCTTAATTGCTGGATTTATTGGATATAGAAATTATAAAAATGCTGATATAGGTTAAAGTAAAAATTTGGATTAGAGGATAAGGTATGGATGAAGATAATAGCAAATTAGAAGAAGGTTTAGTAGAGCCTTTAAAAGAAGAAAATAAGGATATAAAAAAGAGCTTATACTCATATAGTGCAGATGATGATAACTTATTAAATATGTTAAGAACTCAAAATAACACTTATAACTACAATGATAAATATAAATATGAATATTCAAATGAAATAAGAAATGACCTTGAAGAAGTAAAAACTTCAAAATCTGATGTCACTTTTATATTATGTGTTATAGCTGGATGGTTAAATTTTATATTTGGATTTTTATTTTTAGCATTTAATTTTAGATATATAACAGGTGGAATAAGCGCTATAGGTTTAAGTATATTAATTTCTGATAATACAATTGATATTATATTAGTATATTTCATATTGTTTGTTCTTTTTATAGCTAGTTTTGTATTTTTATATGTATATAAAATGCATGAACCCATAGGTATATTTGGAATAATAGTATGTTGCCTTGTTTGCTTATTATGCTTATTTATAGAATATTTAGCAGTTGTGGTTCAACTTACATTGTACATTGTAGCTATTGTAATGTTTTTTAGTAAATATATGCAAGCTAAAAGAGTTTCATATTAAAGTAAAAGATAGGGCTTAGTCCTATCTTTTACTTTATCCATTTACAATTTCTCCACCATTTATGTGAATAGTTTCACCAGAAATATATGAAGAATCATTACTAGCTAAAAATAAATAAGATGGGGCTACTTCCACTGGTTCGCCAGCTCTTTTTAATGGAGTTTGTTTTCCAAATAAGCTAAGCTTAACTCCGCTAAAAGTAGAAGCTGTAAGTGGAGTCCAAATTGGACCTGGAGCTACACAGTTTACTCTAATTCCTTTACCCGCAACAGATAAAGCCATAGATCGTGTAAATGTAACGACGCTTCCTTTTGTGCTAGAATAATCAATGAGATTTTTATGACCTTTATATGCTACTACAGAACCAGTATTTATTATACAGTCTCCTTTTTTAAGATATGGAAGTGCAGCTTTTGTCAAATAGAACATTGAGAAAAAATTGATTTTAAAAGTTCTCTCCATTTGAAAATTTGATATTTTATCTAAAGCTTTTGACTTATGCTGTACTGCTGCATTGTTTACTAATATATTTATTTTATTCCATTTCTTAACTACAGTTTTTATTATTTTTACACAATTTTTTGCTACACTTATATCACTCCTGATTAAAATGCAATGACCACCATACTTTTCAATTTCAGCTTTTGTTTTAAGAGCATCTGTATCTTCTTTTAAATAAACAATTGCAACTTTCGCACCTTCTTTAGCGTATAAAATAGATACAGCTCTTCCAATTCCGCTATCTCCACCTGTAATTATTGCAACCTTGTCTTTTAATTTGCCAGTAGCTATATAATTTTTATCATCATAAATAGGCTTAGGATACATGTTTTCTTCAATACCAGGATGGGTATTTTGCTTAATTGGTGGAAAAATTGATTTTTTAAATACTAAATTCATAAAAACCACTCCTATTTAATCCTGCTTTAATAGTTTTTCTAATAAACTGTAAATAATACATTTGATATAAAGCATTTTTAATGTTATATTTACTAGGAGGTGGTTTTTTTGAAATCTAAATCTTTGAATATTTTGCTTCAAATAGTAACTTTTATATTGATTGCATATTTAGTTTTTACAAGGCTTGGTTTTATATTTGGAATAATTTCAATAGTTTTAATGATAATATACTATATATTTTCTAATAAATATATTTTTTATATATTTAAAGCGCAAAATGCAATTAGAGCTGGAAATAATAAAGATGCTCTTTTATTTTTTGAAAAAGCTTACAATTGCAATGGTTGTCCAAATGAAACAAAAATTTCTTATACCTTTTTACTTTTGAAAAATGGACATGTTGAAGAAGCTTATAATATATTAAAATACTTAAAAACAAACACCTTTGAAAAATCGCAAAGAGCTAGAGTTGATATGAATTTAAGCATAGCACATTATTTAAAGGGAGACCTTGAAAAAGCTATTTTAATATTAGAAGATTTAAAAGAAGATCATGTAAATTCCACTTTATATGGAAATTTAGGAGCATACTATATTGAAGAAGGCGATTTACAAAAAGCACTTAAATTATGTGAAGAAGCTTACGAATATAATAATAAGGATATAGGTATATTAGATAATTTAGCTACAGTTCATATGAAGCTTAAAAATTATAAATTTTCAGAAAAATTTTATGATGAGCTTATGGAATTAAATCCTAAAGATCCAGATTCATATTATAATTTTGGAAAGCTTGAAAAAGAATTAGGAAATTATGAAAGAGCTGCTGAATTATTTAAAGCTTCTTTAAATAAAGAATCAAGTTTCTTTTCAAAATTCAATAAAGAGGAAGCAATAAAAGAACTAGAAGAGATTGATAAAATATGATGATTTTAAAAAATATGCTACTTAAAATTAACTTTATTAATTTTAAATAGCATATTTTTTATATTTTTTATCTATATCTTCTTTTTTTAGATTTACTTCCTCTTTGAGCAATTTTAACAATAATTAAAATTATTAAAATTAAAAGTATTAAGGCAACTAATCCTGCAATTGAAAATACTAATATGTAAAGTTTTTTATTGCTATCTATAATTTCCTTAGTATCAATAGATGGATAAAGATTTAAAGTTTGGGTCCCTTCTCTTTGAGTGATCATTAGCTTACCAATAGGTTCATCTTTATCTAAATTCCAAGCATCAAGTTTACTAAAGTCCATATCATATTCTGTCTTTACCTCATTTGAATTGACCTCATTATTATAAATTGAAAAATCATCTTTTAAAACAGCACCTACATTTATTGTGCGCTCAGGCCCAAAATATTTAAGTGGTTTATATGTTATATTTCCATCTTGAGGTTGACTATCCTTTTTTATAAATGGTTCTTTTTTCTGTTCTAGGGCATATTGAACAATATCCTTTGTATCTTGAAATACTGCACTTGCAACATCATCAATGTTATCTAATTTATCATTTAAAACTATTGAAATAAGCTTGCGGCTTCCAACCTCAAAATATGAAGCAAGGCATTTGCCTGCCTCATCAGTTTGACCAGTTTTTCCACCAACGCATCCATCTATACCAATAAGATGATTTCTTGCTTCAATTGTATATGTTTCACCTTGGAAATTGATATCAGCAGATTTCATCTTTAAAACTTCCATTATCCATGGATTCTTAATGACTTCTCTCATAAGAAGTGATAGGTCGTATGCTGTTGTATAGTGATTTTCATCGTGTAATCCATTAGGTGTTATAAAGTGAGAATTTACCATGCCAATAGATTCGGCATAGTCATTAACTTCGTTCATAAAATCATCAACACTATTAGCAACATTTTCAGCAATCATAACGGCCATATCATTTCCTGAAAATATTAAAAGCATTTTCATAACATCTTCTGCAGGAATAGTATCACCAACTTTTAAAGTTGTGATTACATTGCTGATTATTGTAAATGGCTCTTGTTCTGAAGCATGCTGAGTATAAGTCAATAAATCTCCTTTTTGCTTATGCTTTGTTAAAATTGTTGCTGTTAATAGTTTAGTTATACTAGCAGGATAAGCTTTGGAGTCAATGTCTTTAGTATAAATGATTTCGTTTGTTTCTGCGTCTGTAATAATAGCACTTGTCGCAGTTATATTTATGTCTACTGGTTGAGCATATACATTTTGTGTAATAACTACTAAAAAAACTAACAATAAGAAAATGGTTAGTATGTTTTTTTTCAAATTTAATCTCTCCAAACTAAAGTATTTATAAAATTTAATACATTATAGTATAACATAGAAAATATTCTTATACAATTTAAAAAATCATAGGATTTAAATTAAATTATGTATAAATTTGATCTATTAAAGTAAGCTATAATATAATTAAACAATGTGTGATAAATATATAAAATATTGATCTATGATACTATTATTAACAATTATTTTTTTTTAAATCACTTGTAACAATGTAATACAATAAAATAAAGTATTGTTTTTTGATAAAAATTTTTGATTAAATAAAATAAAATAGTTATAATAATATTAAAATATATATAAATATTTGGTATAATATTTATACAAATAATGTAAATGCTTGGGAGGTAAATTGTGGTTTGTTCATTTCTTTCAACAGAAACTGATAAAATAGAATGTTTTAAAGAATGTCCGTTTTTCTTAAATTTAAATGAAGAGTTTAACTGTCCCTTTATGGCTTTAGAAAGAAAAACATATAAAAAAACATTTGATAAGTATGATGATTATGAGTATTTATTTTTTAATTATAATGATAACAAAATGTAAAATTAATAAGATTTAATTTAAGTAGACATGAATTATTTAATTTATTATAATTTAGTATGGGTTTTAAATTAGAAGTAGGTAGAGAAATAATACTTACGCTACATTTAAAACCCTATAAATTTTAAGTTTTAGCTTGCCATATATAGATACCATATAATGAAGGGACTGATGCACATGGAAGAAAATATATTATATAAAGAAAAACAACATTTAGAGTCAACATGTAATAAAATTTCAGAGGTTATAGAAGATACTGAAATGGACCTTTATACAATGCCAAAGAGAATTAGTGATGAATATGTATTAAATGAATTGATGAAAAGAACCTTTTTAAGATTTGTAAATTTGCAAAAATGTATAATGAAACCATATTTTGCCAGAATTGATTTTAAACAAGATGGATATTTAAAGACAGAGTCTTGTTACTTAAGTAAAGTTGGAATAGTAGATTATGATGGAAATTTAGTTACTGTAGATTGGAGAGCACCTATAGCATCTTTATACTATGATAGCAATGTGGGAGAGGTCCATTATACTGCCCCACAAGGAGAAATAACTGGAAACCTTGACCTAAAAAGGCAATTTTCAATAGAAGATAAAAAATTAATTGAATATTTTGATGTAGATACTGTATCAGATGATGAATTATTAAAGCCATACCTTGGAGTAAATTCTGACAATAGATTAAAAAATATAGTTGCATCTATTCAAAAAGAACAAAATGCAATAATTAGGGCAAACTTATATGATAACATAATAATTCAAGGTGTTGCAGGTAGTGGAAAGACCACAGTTGCGCTTCATAGAATAGCTTATCTTGTATATAACTATAGAGATAAGTATAAATCAAACCAATTCATGGTCATTGGACCAAATAAATATTTTTTAAGTTATATTTCTTCTGTGCTTCCAGATCTTGATGTGGACAATGTAAATCAATTAACATTTCAAGAAATTTCAAAATATTTCGTAGATGAGAGATTTAAAATAGTGGAATCAAAATCAGAATCCATTCAAAAATTTAAAAGCTCAATAGCATTTAAAGATATTTTGGAAAGATTTTTTTTGGATTTTGAAAAAAATATCATGCCAGAAGAAGATTTTAAAATAAAGGATTTTACAGTAATAAATAAAGATGAAATAATGGAGCTTTACAATGGATATAATGTGTCACAATACGATAATATACAATCAAAGTTTGATAAACTTATATTATTTTTAAAAAGGATAATTGATGATAAATATGAAGAGATAAATGATAGATTGAATAAACAGTATAACCCTTTAAATAGCCATAATGCTGGTGATGTATATAAAAAAAGGGAAGCTATACGAGAAGAGCTTTTAAAAGGATGTAGAAATGCATTAAAAAAATATTTTTCATTGTCAAACTATAAAGTGCTCAACATATATAAACAATTTATTGAAAAAGTGGAATTATATATGGAATCTGATAGTGAATTTATAGCGGAGTTTAAAAAAATAACATTAAGCAATATAAAAAATAGTGCAGTTGAATTTGAAGATTTACCTGGACTTATGTATCTTAAATATAAATTACAAGGAGCTAAAGATTATGATAAGTATCGCCAAGTTGTAATAGATGAAGCTCAGGATTTAGGGAGTTTTCATTTTTTTGTTTTAAAAATGATAATGAAGGAAGCGTCATATTCAATATTTGGAGATTTAGCTCAAGCAATTTATCCATATAGAAGTATTGAAAATTGGAATGAGGTTATTGAGCATATATTTAATAACAAATGCAATCTTTTTAAACTTACAAAAAGTTATAGAACTACTGTTGAAATAATGAATAAAGCAAATCTAATTACTGATCATTTAGGGCTTGATTTAGCAGAACCTGTAATAAGGCATGGAAGAGAAGTTGATGAAATTTTTGTTGAAAGAGAAGAAGCTATTAATAAGATTAAAGATTTAATTAGTGAAATGAAAAAATATAACTTTAAAACTATTGCAGTTATTTGCAAAACTATAAATGAAGTAGAAAAGATTTATAAGGAGCTTTCTAAAATAGAAGATTCTATTCAAATAATAGAAAAAGAATCAGAAGAATTTTACGGTGGAATATGCATACTAACATGTTTTATGGCAAAAGGGCTTGAATTTGATGGTGTAATAATTTCAAATGCATCAGAAGAAAGTTATAATATTGAAGATGTTTTAGATATGAAATTATTGTATGTTTCAATGACAAGACCTCTGCATAAACTTGTGATTTTATATGAAAATAAAATATCTAAAGTGTTAATATAAAAAATAAGCTGTTACAGACTTAAGTGAGATAAGTCTGTAACAGCTTATTTTTTAAACAAAATTAACTTTATGTAAAAACATTTCACTAAGGTATATATACAAAGAGATAACCCCTTACGAAGAAGATAAAATATTATTTGATAATATATTGAGAAATAATGCAGATATATAGTGTAATTTCGCATTATAAAGTTGATATAATCAGAGAGTTATTAAATATTATTTATTATAATTAAATATTATTAATAATATTTTTTTATTACTGGTATAAAAAAAATTTAAATGCAAATATTAGTTTTAGAATTTATTATAATTATTTGAATTTATAATAAATTATTTGATCGTAAGTTAAAAGTTGATTATTAGGAGGTTTAAACAAAAATTATGGGATCAATGAAATTATATATTTAGTGATTATATCATTATAAGGAGGAACAAAATGAAAATACTAAAGTTTAGAAAATCCAGTAAAATTATAAGCATAGTTTTAATTATTTTTATTGTATTTGGAATGCTAAATAAACCTAAAATTGTTGAAGCAACTATCGCCCCCGGAGCTTTAGTAACAGGAGTAAAAAGGTGTTTTGCAGTGTCTGAAGGCGCTATGATGTTTTTAAATAAAGACAATGTATTATGGGCAGGAGGAGATAATAATTACTATAGATTAGGTGTTAACCCATCATTAGGCACAGGACATTTAAGAACTCCTCAACGTGTAGATATAAGTATGGTTTCAGGTAAGGTCATTGAAGTAGAGTCAGGGAATCATCACACATTGGTACTTGATGATAAAGGGAATGTTTATGCAACAGGTTATAATGGTTATGGACAAATTGGAGATGGCACAACTACAAATGCCAGAATACTAAAAAAAGTAAATTTTCCAGCAGGTGCATCAAAAATTGTTGCTATTTCAACAGGACCATATTGTTCATATTCTTTAGATGATAAAGGAGATTTGTATTCCTGGGGAAATAATAGTTATGGAGCTCTTGGTAATGGAACTACTACAGATGTAAGGACACCTGTAAAAGTTTTATCTGGTGTAAAAAGGATGGTAGGCTCAAAAGCTGATACAAATACTTCACAGGGTGTTATAATGGCTTTAAAAACAGATGGAAGTCTATGGATGGCTGGATACAGCGGTTATAATCATTTTGGAATAAGTGGACTTAGCTCAATTCAAAGAAATTTTATTAATATTCCATTATCAAACTTCGGCGGAAAGCAGATTAAAGACATAGAAACAAGTGCGTATATTTCTAAAGTACTTACTGTAGATGGAAGCCTTTATACAACAGGAAATCAATTTTGTAGTACAATTGTCCATTCTAATGCATCTAGGTGGGGACAAGAGATACTTCCTGCTGGAATGACTTGTACAAAGTTATTTAGAACATCAACTGCAGATATTTTCCAATTTTCTGATAACATGATTTGGGGAATGGGAACATCTAATGCAGACTATGGAATTTATTTTGGCTATAATGGATGGAATTATTTTACAAACCCTGTAACTAGACAGTATTTTGGAAGAGATGGAGTCATAAAGAGATTAGATGATAATTACAATGTAAGAGCGAGCACGGATATTTCAATATATGGAAGCAATGGAAATGCTCCAATAATAGATTTAAGTGATGGTTGGGATGAGAGCTTTATAGTTGATGCCGATGGAAATCTTAGAACTTCAGGTAATAATGGACTTCGTGATACAAGTACAAAATATTATGATCCAATAAATAGCTATGATTCTTATGTATATAAAAGACTTGTTACAGTAGAGAGAACTATTTTAGATCCAATTGTAACTGTAAATGCATCTTCAAATGACCCTACTACCGGATTTCCAATGAATCCAACAGCTATTTCAATGGGGCCAAAGCAACAAGATGTAGCAGCACCAGTAACAGAAGTTTATCAAATATGGAATGCTGATGCTGATGGAAATCCTACTACTAAATATACGGGTGTTGGAGCTTCCGGTTCAAACTCAGTAACAATGGGTCCTGCAACGCTTAATGTAGCTCCCCTTAATTTTGCAGAAGGAATTTATGTTATTGAAGTATATAGAACAGCCACAGCACCATATTCAGATATAAATGGAGGAGGAAATCTTCTAGAAAGCAATCATAGCTATACTCCATTTAAAATATTAAAACAATATACATTAACTTATAATGGAAATACAAATACAGGAGGAACAGTTCCAGCTCAGCCAACTATATATTCATCAACTACAAGTATACCAGTAGCTGCTAACACTGGAAATCTAGTTAAAACAGGCTATAATCTAACAAGCTGGAATACAGCAGCAAATGGATCAGGAACAGCTTACACTGTAGATGGCAATGGAACAATTTCAGGTCTTAATGAAGATACTACACTGTATGCTCAATGGACAGCAAAGTCAGATATAGTGGTAACATTTGATTCAAATGGCGGAAATGCTATAACTCAAAATACAAAAACAGTAACATTTGCCAGACCTTATGATACATTACCAATACCGACAAAAACAGGATATAAATTTCTAGAGTGGACAGATGCTCAAACTGGAGGTAACTCTATAATTGATACTACTCCGGTAAGTAAAGCAACAAACCATACATTATATGCTCAGTGGACAGCAGCGACAAATATAATAGTAACATTTGATTCAAACGGAGGAGCCACACCATCGCCGTCAAGTAAAGGGATTACATTTGCAAGCCAATATGGGACGTTACCTGAGCCAATAAGAGTAGGATATAGATTTATAGGATGGACAGATACCAAAAGCGGAGGAAATGAGGTAAATGCATCAACAATTGTATCAATAGCTACCGATCATATATTATATGCGCAATGGACAGCAGTAACTGATATAAATGTAACATTTAATCCAAATGGAGGAAATTCAGTATCGCCTGCAAGTAAAACAGTGACATATGCAAATCCTTATGGTCAAGATGGTACATTACCAACACCAACAAGAGTAGGACATACATTTGTAAAATGGACAGATTCACCTACTGGGGGAAATACAATAACAGATACAACATTAGTATCAACAGCAACAGACCACAGTTTATATGCTCAATGGACACAAAAGACAAATATTAATGTAACATTAGACTCAAATGGAGGAAATCAACCAAATCCTTCAAGCATAAAAGTAACCTATGGAAACAGTTATGGTACATTACCAATACCAACAAGAAGTGGGTACAAGTTTGTAGGCTGGACAGATGCCAAAACTGAAGGAAATTCAGTAAATGCAACTACAACAGTTACAAACGAGGCTGATCATACACTTTATGCTAACTGGACTACTTCAGCTAATATAGTAGTGAGCTTTGATGCAAACGAAGGAGACGAAATAACAGATATAAAGAATGTGGCATATTTAAATGCTTATGGAACGTTGCCAACTCCAACAAGATCAGGATATAAATTCTTAGCATGGACAGATGCACAAACAGGTGGAAATGCTATAACAGAAACATCATTAGTTGAAATATCAACAAATCATACATTATATGCGCAATGGTCAATGCAGCAAGCAGCAACAATTAAGGTGACATTTGATCCAAATGGAGGAAATCCTGTATCTCCATCTGAAAAAATGGTGGCGTTTGCAAATCCTTATACAGCATTACCAACACCAACAAAGAGTGGATATACATTTGTAGGATGGACAGATGCACAAACAGGAGGAAATCCAGTAAATGATAAAAGTGCTGTTGCCATAAACGCAGATCATACGCTTTATGCTCAATGGACAACATCATCAAATAACATAACAGTAACGTTTGATTCAAATGGAGGAAATGCAGTAGTACCAGAAAGTATAAATGTAACGTTTGCCAATGCATATGGTATATTGCCGACACCAACAAGATCAGGATATACATTTGTAGGGTGGACAGATGCACAAACAGGAGGAAATCCAATAACTTCTGATACACCAGTTGCAAAGAATGTAGATCACACTATATACGCACAATGGAGAACACAAGGAGGAAATATAACAGTAACATTTGATTCAAATGGAGGAAATGCAGTAACACCAACAAGCATGCCCGTGACGTTTGCGAATCCATATGGATTAATGCCAACGCCAACAAGAAGTGGATATAACTTTGTAGGATGGACAGATGCACCATCAGGAGGAAATCCAATAATCCAAAATACTCTTGTTGGAATAAATGCAAATCATACAATATATGCGCAATGGACACCAACAGGAGGGAATATAACAGTAGCTTTTGATTCAAATGGGGGAAATGTAGTATATCCAGAGAATAAACCAGTTACACTTTCAAACCCATATGGAATACTACCAACACCAGTAAGACAAGGATATAACTTTGTAGGATGGACAGATTCACAAACAGGAGGAAATCCAATAACACCTAATACATTAGTAGGAATAAATGCAAATCATACAATATATGCACAATGGACAACATCAGGAGGAAATATAATAGTAACATTTGACCCAAATGGTGGAAGCAGTTTGGTGATTAATACCAGCAATGTAACATTTGCAAATCCATATGGAATATTACCAACACCAGTAAGACAAGGATATACCTTTGTAGGATGGACAAATGCGCCATTAGGAGGAAGTCCAATAACCCCAACAACACTGGTAGGAATAAATGCAAATCATACAATATATGCTCAGTGGGCATCTCAAGGTGGGGATATAACAGTAACATTTGATCCAAATGGAGGTGACCCAGTAAATCCATCAACAACAAAGGTAACATTTACTAATTCCTATGGAACACTACCAACACCAACTAGATCAGGATATATTTTTGTGGGATGGACAGATTCAAAATTTGGAGGAAATCCAATAACAATAGTGCCAATAACATTAGTGGCAATAAATGCTGATCACACACTATATGCTCAATGGAAACCACAAGGAGGAAATATAACAGTAACATTTGATCCAAATGGTGGAAGTCCAGTAAGCCCTTCAACAACAAAAGTAACATTTGCAAATCCTTATGGAATATTACCTGCACCAGTAAGACAAGGATATACATTTGTAGGATGGACGGATGCTCAAATAGGAGGGCGGCCGATAGTAACTGCTAATACATTAGTTGGAATAAATGGAGATCATACTTTATATGCTCAGTGGACACCACAAGGAGGAAATATAACAGTAACATTTGATCCAAATGGTGGAAATGCATTATCAATAAATACTACAAAAGTAACATTTGCCAATATATATGGATTAACGCCAACTCCAATAAGGGCAGGATATAACTTTGTAGGATGGACAGATGCACAAACAGGAGGAAATCCAATATTACCAAATACATTAGTTGCAATAAATGGAGACCATACTTTATATGCTCAGTGGTCAGCAAGAGGAGGAAATATAAAGGTAATATTCGATCCAAACGGAGGGGAAGCATTATTACAAAATGAAATGATGGTCACATATGGAAGTTATTATGGAACATTGCCAACAGCAGTAAGGTCAGGGTATACATTTAAGGGATGGTCTGATACTCAATCAGGATCAAATATGATAACATCGTATTCAATGGTAAATAAAACAACAGATCATACTTTATATGCACAATGGGAACAGGGTGCAAACAATACGACAAGTAACACCACGGGAAATACAACAAGCGCATCAGGAAACACAACAAGCGCATCAGGAAATACCACAAGCGCATCAAGTAATACCACAAGCGCATCAAGTAACACCACAAGCGCATCAAGTAATACCACAAGCGCATCAAGTAATACAACAAGTAATACCACAGGAAACACAACAAGCGCATCAGGAAATACCACAAGTTCATCAAGTAACACCACAAGCGCATCAAGTAATACAACAAGCGCATCAGGAAATACCACAAGTTCATCAGGAAACACCACAAGCGCATCAGGAAACACCACAAGCGCATCAAGTAATACAACAAGTGCATCAGGAAATACCACAAGCTCATCAAGTAATACAACAAGCGCATCAGGAAATACCACAAGCGCATCAGGAAATACCACAAGCGCATCAGGAAATACAACGAGCGCATCAGGAAATACAACAAGCGCATCAGGAAACACAACGAGCGCATCAGGAAATACCACAAGCGCATCAAGTAATACAACAAGTGCATCAGGTAATACCACAAGCGCATCAGGTAATACTACAAGTTCATCAAGCAATACTACAAGCTCATCAAGTAATACAACAAGCGCATCGGGAAATACAACAAGCGCATCAAGTAATACCACAAGCGCATCAAGTAATACCACAAGCACATCAGGTAATACAACAAGCACATCAGGTAATACAACAAGCGCATCAGGAAATACCACAAGTGCATCAAGTAATACCACAAGTGCATCAAGTAATACCACAAGTTCATCAAGTAATACCACAAGTTCATCAAGTAATACAACGAGCGCATCAGGAAACACAACAAGCGCATCAGGAAATACAACAAGCGCATCAGGAAATACAACAAGCGCATCAGGAAATACCACAAGTGCGTCAAGTAATACAACAAGCGCATCAGGAAATACCACAAGTGCGTCAAGTAATACAACAAGCGCATCAGGAAACACCACAAGTGCGTCAAGTAATACAACAAGTGCATCAGGTAATACTACAAGTTCATCAAGCAATACAACAAGAAACCCAAATATACCAAAAGAACCTATAATAACACCTATTTTGTCAACGGACCCTGCTATAACAGGATCTGGAGAACCAGGAGACAAAATTATAGTAACATTTCCAGGTGGATCAACTAAAGAAACTACAATAGGAACAGATGGGAAATGGTCAGTGCCGGTTGCACCAAGGGTTTTAACACCTGGAGACACAGTAAAGGTAGTTGAAGATGATAATAAGGGAAATAAAAGCCCAGAAGCAACTTCAACAGTGCTTGATCCAGCAAATACAATAGTTGATTTAAATAATGATGTAGTGATTTATGGAACTGGGTTTACCATAAATGTTAGTGAGGTAGCAGGATTAAATAACCAAACTGTTAAAACAAAAGCGTCTGCAAAAGCTTGGAAAATTAGTGATGGAACGGATTTAACTTCAATTTTAGCAGTAGATAAATCTGCAGTTAAAGCTACATCAGGAGCATATCCAACAACATTAAGTGTAAATGGAGTAACTAAAACAATAACTGTAAATGTAGTTGATAATACAACAGTAATAATTGGAGATATAGCAATAAGTGCAATAGATTTTACTATCAGAGTGCAAGATGAGGCATCAACAACAAATGCAGTAATACTGACAAAATCTAAGGCAAAAGCATGGAATACTGTTACAGGAACAGATCTTACAAATAAAATAGTTGTTGATAGTTCAAAACTAATGCCGGCAGTAGGAGTATATCCAGTATCAATGAAAGTTGATATGTTGTCAGCAATTCAAGGAACAGATACTCAAGGAAATCCTGCAGCTATAATAAATATAACAATAGTAGATGTAGTGCCACCTGTAGTAAATCCAATAGTACCAGGAGATACTTCTATAACAGGAACAGGTGAACCAGGAGATATAATAAATGTAACGCTTCCAGATGGAACTAATATTCCATTCACAATTGGTTCAGATGGAACATGGAGTGTACCACTTCCAGATGGAAAAACATTAAACCCAGGTAATGAGGTGTCAGTGACAGAGACAGATCCTAACACAGGAAAAACAAGTGAACCAACTGTAGTAAAGGTACGAGATTATCCGACTGCTCCTATAATAAACCCAATATCTCCAAATGACACATCTATAACAGGAACTGGAGAACCAGCAAATAAAGTAGTCGTGATATTTTCAGATGGGAGATCAGGAGAAGTTATAATAGGAACAGATGGAACATGGTCTATACCATTACCACAAGGAGAAACACTAAATTCTGGGGATACAGTAAAAGTATATGAAGAAGATAGAAATGGTAATAAAAGCCCAGAAACAATTGTAACAGTGTTATCAAATAATACAACAAGTAATGCAACAAGCAGCACAAGTAGCAATACTTCAAGCAATACAACGAAGAATACAACAAGCAGCACAAGTAGTAATACTTCAAGCAACACAACGAAGAATACAACAAGCAGTACAAGTAGCAATACTTCAAGCAATACAACGAAGAATACAACAAGCAGTACAAGTAGCAATACTTCAAGCAACACAACAAAGAATACAACAAGCAATACTTCAAGCAACACAACAAGCAATATAAGTAGTAATACAACGAATAATACAAGTAGTAATGATATAGATGGAGATGGCATTCCAAATGATATAGACCCAGATATAGATGGAGATGGTATACCAAATAACTTAGATCCAGACATGGACGGAGATGGAATACCAAATGATAAAGATCCAGATATAGACGGAGATGGCATACCAAATGGTGAAGATCCAACGCCAAACGGAGTGAATATAGACACAGATAAAGACGGCAAACCAAATGATGAAGACGATGATATAGATGGAGATGGAATACCAAATGATAAGGATCCAGATGTAGATGGAGACGGAATACCAAATGGTCAAGATCCAGATGTAGACGGAGATGGAATACCAAACGGATTAGATCCAGATATAGATGGAGATGGAATACCAAATAACTTAGATCCAGACATGGACGGAGATGGCATACCAAATGATAAAGATCCAGATATAGATGGAGATGGCATACCAAATGGTGAAGACCCAACGCCAAATGGGATCAATGGCAATATAAATAATAATACAACAAGCAATACGACATCAAATAATGCAACAAATATAACAAGCAACACGACATCAAATAATGCAACAAATACAACAAGCAATACAACATCAAATAATACAAATGCTGTAAGGCCACCTACAATAAAGCCGATAATACCAACAGATATAAATGTAACTGGAACAGGAAATTCAGGAGATAAAGTAGTATTAACTTTCTCAAGTGGAAAGGTAATTGAAACTACAGTAGGAACAGATGGGAAATGGTCAATACCAATTCCTGAAGGAGAAAACCTGAAACCAGGAGATATAATTAAAGCATATGAACAAGATAAAAATGGCAACAAGAGTCCAGAAATAACTTCAAAGGTATATGATCCCAATAAGGATAGTGATGGAGATGGAGTACCAGACTATATAGAAGAAAAAGATGGAACAAATTCAAATGATCCAAATAGTTTTAAGGATACAGACAAGGATGGAGTGCCAGACTATATAGAAGAAAAAGACGGAACAAATCCAAACGATCCAAATAGCTTTAAGGATACAGATAAAGATGGAATTCCAGACTATATAGAAAAGCGAGAAGGAACAGATCCAAGTAATCCAAATAAATATAAAGATACAGACAAAGACGGAGTACCAGATTATATAGAAAAACAAGAAGGAACAGATCCAAATGACAAAGATAGCTTTAAGGACACAAATAATAATGGTATACCTGATTATATTGAGAAACCTACAATTAATGCAATATTGCCAGGAGATCCCTTTATATCAGGAAAAGGTGTACCAGGGGATAAAATAATTGTTGAATTACCAGATGGAAACTCAATTGAAACTAAAGTAGATAACAGTGGAAATTGGAAGATTGCTTTATCACAAGGAGTGGTATTAAAGCCCGGAGATAAAATTAAAGTAAATCAACAAGACTTAAGCGGAAAGATCAATGGGCCAGTATATGCAACAGTAGATGATATGCCTGCAATGTCTTCATCAAATGTAAACCCTATATACCCAGGAGATGCAAAAATAACAGGAACGGGAAGGCAAGGAGATAAAGTAGTAGTAATATTCCCAGATGGAAACAAAGCTGAGACTACAGTTGGAGCAGATGGCAAATGGTCTTTAGATGTTACTCAAGGAATATTATTGAACCCAGGGGATCAATTATCAATTTATTCAGAAGATAAAAATGGCAATAAGAGCAATGAAGTAAAGGTTATAGTAAATAATTATCCAGCAAAGCCAGTAGTAAATGAAATATTGCCAAGAGACACATCAATAACAGGAAAAGGAACTCCGGGAGATACTATAGTTGTAGTGTTGCCAAATGGTTTAAAGCAAGAAACTATAGTAGATGGAAGTGGAAACTGGAGTGTAAATGTTCCATCAGATGTGTTAAAACCTGGAGATAAGGTTAACATTATAGAAAGAGATCCAAATGGTAAAACAAGAGCAGGCATTGATGTGACAATATCAAATAACCCTACAATGTCACCTTCAAATATAGATCCTATAAATACAGGAGACAAACAAATAACAGGAACAGGAAGACCTGGGGATAAAATAATAATAGAATTACCAGATGGAACTAAGCTTGAAACTATTGTTGGAGCAAATGGTAGATGGTCAGCACAAATTCCTCAAGGAATGACATTAAAACCAGGTCAATCAGTTAGAGTTTATGCTGTAGATAGAAATGGAAATGAAAGCAATAGAGTTTCTATAATGACATCAGGCAGCCCACCACTTCCAACAACAGGAGAATATGATGATTATTTAACGAAAAACATTACGATTTTACTTGATAACAGTTTAGTGATATTAGGCTTATTGTTAATTGCTGAGCATTCAAGTAAGAAAAAATAAAGAATAAAATATCCGGTCAAGATTTTTTAAGATTTTGACCGGTTTTTTATTAATGTGATAATATATTTATAATATATTTTAAAGGGGTTTTAAAAGATGTATTTTGGTGAAAAAATAAAATTAAGAGCTCATAAAAAAGAAGATATGAAGAAGATTTATGATTTTTTAAATGACTATGAACTTAAAAGCGTATATGATACAGATGTTGCTTTTCCATCATCAATGGAACAGATAGAAAAGAATTATAATGAGGAAACTGTAGAAGATGGTGGCAAATATTCTTTTGCAATTGAGGATTTAGAAACTGGTAAATATATTGGATCTTGCATAATTACTGAGGTGGATTTTATTGCAAGATTTGCAAAGGTGGGAATAATAATTGGAGATAAGAATTTCTTAGGCAAAGGCTTTGGTAGTGATGCTATGAAAACTCTCATAAATTTTATATTTAAAGAGATGAATATGAATAAAGTAAAATTAGAAGTATTCTCTCATAATTTAAGAGCTATAAAAAGTTATGAAAAATGTGGGTTTAAAGTGGATGGAGCTTTAAGAGAAGAAGGATTTAAAGATGGCGCTTATAGGGATCTTATTTTAATGAGCATACTTAAAAGGGAATGGAAGAATTAATAATTAGACAATTAATTACATTATATTTATGTTTTGGAAAATTTTTTCAATTTTAGTATATGAAAAATTAAATAAAGTGATATAATATATTTATATAATTTTATAGAAAGATGGTATAAATTTATGAATAAAACAACTTTGCAAGTTACTGTTGACGAAGAAACTAAAAACATATCGGATAAAGTGCTTTCACAATTAGGACTTGACTTATCAGATGCTGTAAATATTTTTTTAAAACAAGTAGCTTTACAAGGTGGATTGCCTTTTGAAGTAAAATTAAATGAACACAATGCTGTTATTGAAATAAAACAAAACAGAGATAATATTTTTGCTGTTAAAAATATGGATGAAATTGAAGATGCAATATTAGAAGACGTTAATAATATACTAGCAATAGGAAAATTTGCAAAAGAATTTGATAAATGTTTTATTACTTCAGGTAAAGAGTGGTTTAAATTTGGGAAGAGTAATGACAAAATGAATAATTACATAAGAGAAATGGTATAAAATAAAAAAAAGTTGTTGCCATGCTAAGCAACAACTTTTTCATTATTTTTCAATATACAGTTGATCAAAATATGAAGTTCCTGTTGGAAGCTTATAAAATCCTTTTACATAAGGTTTAATTGCCACAGGGTCTGTATAATAATAAATAGGGATTACAGGAAAATCATCCATTAATATTGCTTCAGCTTGTCTAAACATTTCCATTCTCTTTGCGTTATCTGGTTCAATTTTACATTGTTCGATTAATTTGTCATATTCTGGATTGTTATATCCTGAGTGATTGTTTCCATTTTTGCTATAAAGTAGTTCAAGAAATGTATTAGGATCCATATAATCTCCAATCCATTTATTTCTACCTATCATGTGTTCTTTATTTTTTCTAGTAGTTTGATAGGATTTAGATTCTTGGTTTATAAGTTCAATTTGTATTCCTAAATTTTCATTCCACATTTCTTGTATAGCTTCGAGCACTAATTTATTCAATTCGTCTGTTGCATAGGTGAGTGTGATTTTTGGAAATCCTTGACCATCTGGATAGCCAGCTTGTGCTAAAAGTTCTTTAGCCTTTGCTACATCATTATCTGTAAAATAATCCTTAGAATGAAAATCATTGCCCTTATCGTCCTTAACACCATATGGAACAAAAGCAAGAGCAGGTTTTTCACCCACTTGAGTTACTTTATCTACTATAGATTGTCTATCTATAGCTAGGGATAGAGCTTGTCTAACTTCTTTTTTAGTAAGAGCGTTGTATGCATCTTCGCTTATGGATTTTAATTTATCAGTTAAATTTATGCTCAGGTAATTTATTGCAAGTTGAGGGAGTATTATGCATTCATTAGAACTTTTTAAAGTTTCAACTTCTGTAGGAGGTGTAGGATCAGTTGAATCTATTTCACCATTTTTAAATGCTGAAATTGCAGTGCTTGATTCATCTATCATTTTAAATTCTATTTCTTTTAACTTTACGTCTTTAGCTCCATACCAATTTTCATTTTTTTCAACAACAATTTTATCTTTTGATGTCCATTCTTTAAGCTTAAATGGTCCGTTTGTAATACAAGTCTTTGGGTCTATGCTCCAAACATCATTTGTATCGCTACCACTTTTATCAGTTACAACATCTTGGCGCACAGGGGCATATATGAACATAGAAAGAAGCTCTGAAAAATATGCTACTGGATTTTCAAGTGTTATCTCAAGTGTTTTATCATCAATAGCTTTTAATCCCACATCTTCTTTTTTGCCTGTACCTTCGTTGTAAGGTTTAGCATTTTTTATGTAATAAAATTCTGTCGCATATTGAGAGCCAGTTTCTGGTTTTAATACTCTTAAAAATGAATATACAAAATCATTAGCTGTTAAATCTTTGCCATCTTGCCATTTTGCATCACTTCGAATTTTAAAGGTGTATTTTAACCCATCATTTGATATTTCGGGTAGAGATTCAGTGCATCCAGGTGCTACTTTCCCGTCCTTATCCAGTTTAGTTAAACAATCAAAAAGCGCTCTTGGCACTGAACCACCTTCAGTGTTTAGGGCAGGATCTATAGTTTTAGGTTCAGTACCTATGTTCCATATTAGCTTATCAGTCCTATCAGATGTTGCAGAATTTGAGTTACATGAATATAAAAATGTTGTGGTTAAAATGAATGCAGTAATGAATGATATAATTTTAAAAATATTGTTTATTTTCAAAAATGTTCCTCCTTACAAAACTTTTTTATATTATACCAAAAAAAACAATAATTTTATATATTTTTAACTTAAAATACTTGTTAATATATAAAAAAAATGTAACTTAGATACTCTTAATTTTTATATTAATAAATATAGTGCATGAAAAGAGTTTTATTTTATTTATTTTATTGTTACAATATATATGAAAGGCATATTTTTTTAATAAGTCTTTACTTGTAAACGTGAACAAAATAAAAATTTCAAAGGAGCATATTTTAAATTATGAAAAAATTTGATTACATGTCTAAATATGGATACGAGCAGTTATCATTTTTCTATGACAAAAACACTGGCTTAAAAGCTATTACTTGTATTCACAGTACGGTTTTAGGACCATCACTTGGTGGTACTAGATTTTGGGACTATGCTGATGAAGAAGATGCTGTAGAAGATGTTTTAAGACTTGCAAGGGGGATGACTTATAAAAACGCTTGTGCTGGACTTAATTTAGGCGGTGGAAAATCAGTTATAATAGGAAATGCAAAGGAACTAAAGAAAGATACAGTAAAACGAGAAGCTTTTTGGAGAGCCTTTGGAAGGTATATTGAAGGCTTAAATGGAAGATATATTACTGCAGAAGATGTAAATACTACTACTTCAGATATGGACTATGTAGCTATGGAAACTAATTTCGTAGCAGGCCTTGCATCAAAGTCTGGAAATCCTGGACCATTTACTGCTATGGGAGTTTATAAAGCTATCAGAGCTTGTATTAGAGAGGTTTATGGAGAAAAGAGTGCAAATGGTAAAGTGGTAGCTATTCAAGGCCTTGGAAGTGTTGGATATGACGTGGCTAAAAGGCTTTATGAAGAGGGTGCAAAGCTTTATGTAACAGATATTGATGAAGAAAAGGTTAAGATGGCTGTTGAAGAATTAAAAGCTGAAGCAGTTAGCCTTGATGAAATATATGATGTAGAATGTGATATATATGCTCCTTGTGCTCTTGGTGCAACTATAAATGATGACACGATCAATAGATTAAAATGTAAAATAGTAGCTGGAGCTGCAAATAATGTTTTAAAGGATGCTCCAACCCATGGTAAGGTTTTATTCGATAAAGGCATTGTATATGCTCCTGATTATGTAGCAAATTCAGGTGGAGTTATAAATGTTTATCAAGAAATTTTAGGCTATGATAAGGTTGCTGCTACAAGAAAAATTGATTTAATTTATGATAAAATAAGAGAAATAATCAGAATATCAAATGAAACTAAAACCCCAACTTACTTAATTGCAGATAAAATGGCTGAGGCTAGAATTGAGGCTGTTAAAAACGTTAAAGGAATTTACAACAGATAGTATTAAAAATATAATATTTGCTGGATGGTATGGTACAGGTAAAACTGAGTTTTGTCTAAACTATGCCATAAATTTAAGCAAAAATATAAAAGATAAGGTCAATATTACTGACTTTGATATAATAAATCCATATTTTCGGTCTAGGGAAAAGCTTGAGATACTTAAGGGTTACAATATTAAGGTTTTAGGAAATTCTCTTAATAATAACATAGGCCAAGACCTTCCAGCTGTAAGTTCAAATTGCATTGAACCTATGCTTAACAATGAGTATGTTATGTTTGACTTGGCTGGTAGCATAAACGGATTTAAAGTTTTATCTTTTATTAAAGATATTTTATTAGAAAAGGGATATAAACTTTATATAATTATAAATGTTTTTAGAGAAGAAAGCATCTCTTCCCTAAAGATTATGGATTTTATAAAATCTATTGAAGAGAATACTGTTTTTAAGGTTTCAGGACTTATAAATAATAGTCATTTACTTCAATTTACAAATGAAGAACATGTACTTCTGGGGCAAGACATTGCCCTAGATGTTTGCAAGAATATGAATATACCACTGGAATATACTTTTTTAAGGCAAGATTTATATAATAAAATATGTTCAAAGTTAAAGTCCAATTATACCTTGACGTTTGAGAAGCTTATTATGAGGGAGAATTGGCAATGAGGAGGAAAAAATGGCAAAAGGTAAATTAACTTTTGAGTATGCAAAATGTAAAGGTTGTAGATTATGCGTAAATGTATGCCCTGTTAAAATACTAGAGCTAAATAAAGAATCAGTAAACATTAAAGGCTACAACCCTGTTTGCTGTATAGATATTGACAAATGCATTGCATGTGGCAGTTGTGCAATTATGTGCCCTGATAGTGTAATTAAAGTAGAGAAGGAGGAGTAGTTATGAAGGTTTTAATGAAAGGAAATGAAGCTATTTCTGAAGCTGCTATTAAAGCTGGGTGTAGAGCTTATTTTGGGTATCCTATTACTCCTCAAAATGAAGTTACTGAATATATGTCTATGAACATGGAAAAAGCAGGAGGCGTATTTGTTCAATCTGAATCAGAGCTTGCTGCAATTAATATGGTTTATGGAGCTTCTGCCTCTGGAGCTAGAGTTATGACATCATCCTCATCTCCTGGAGTGGCACTTATGCAAGAAGGAATAAGCTATTTAGCAGGTGCTAAGCTTCCTTGTGTTATAGTGAGCATTTCAAGAGGAGGCCCTGGTCTTGGTGGAATACTTCCAAGTCAAGGCGACTACTTCCAAGCTACTAGAGGAGGAGGAAATGGGGATTATTATTTACCAGTTTTAGCTCCTTGTTCCATTCAAGAAGCAGCAGATTTTGTGCAAAAAGCTTTTGATATGGCCTTTAAATATAGAACTCCTGTAATGGTGCTTGCAGACGGTATGCTTGGCCAAATGATGGAACCAGTTGAAATAAATGAAGTTAAACCTAAAGAATATAATATTGAAAGCTGGGCTGCAAGCGGAAATTTAAAACATAGGAATAGAAATATTGTAAATTCATTATATCTTACCCCTGAATTTCTTGAGAAAAACAACTTGGAATTATTTGAAATTTATAATGAGATTCGAAAAAACGAAAAGATGTATGAAAGCAATGTTTGTGATGGAGATGAAATAGTGTTTGCATCATATGGAACTCCTTCTAGAATAGTAAAAAATGCTATGGAGGATCTTAAAAAGGAAGGCATTAAAGCTTCTATTATAAGACCAATAACCCTATGGCCTTTTCCTAATGAAGCCTTTGAAAACATTCCAAGTTCTGTAAAGGCTATTTTATGCTGTGAATTATCTATGGGGCAGTTAATAGAAGATGTTAAATTATCAGTTCAAGGAAAAATACCAGTTTATCATTATGGCAGAGTTGGTGGAATGATTTTTGAACCTAATGAAATTGTATTAAAAGCAAAGGAAGTCTTAAAGGAGGTTAACCATGAGTAAAGTTATTTATGAAAAATCAAAGGCGCTTACAGATGCTGAGTTTCATTATTGCCCTGGATGCACTCATGGTGTAATTCATAAGCTAGTTGCTGAATCATTAGTTGAACTTTCGGTACAAGATGATAGCATTTGCATAGCTTCTGTTGGATGTTCAGTGCTTGCATACAATTATTTTAATTGTGATAGCATACAATCTGCTCATGGAAGGGCTCCAGCCGTTGCTACAGGTGCCAAAAGAGTTAATCCTGATAAAATTGTATTCACTTATCAAGGTGATGGAGATCTTGCAGGAATTGGCATGGGAGAAATTGTTCATGCGGCTCATAGAGGTGAGAATATAACAGTTATATTTGTAAATAATGCTATTTATGGTATGACAGGTGGTCAAATGGCTCCAACTACTTTAATAGACCAAAAGACAACCACTTCTCCATTTGGCAGAAAAGCAGTAAGCCAAGGAAAACCTATTAAAATTTCAGAATTAATTTCTCAAGTGCCAAGTAGTTTCTATGTTGAAAGGGTAAGCGTCCATGACGTTCCAAACATTAGAAAAGCTAAAAAAGCTATTAAAAAAGCATTTGAAAATCAAATAAATAAAAAGGGCTTTTCTCTTATTGAGGTTTTATCAACTTGTAACATAGGATGGGGTTTATCTCCTGTAGAAGCTTTAAGTTATATTAAAGATTCTATGATACCTTACTATGGTCTTGGAGTTTATAAAGACGAAGGGGAATTAAAATGATGGAAAGATTGATTTTTTCAGGATTTGGAGGGCAAGGTCTTTTAACTTTAGGGCAAATGGTGGCAAATATGGGTATGAATAATGGGAAAAATGTAACATGGATGCCATCTTATGGTGCTGAAATGAGAGGTGGAACTGCAAATTGTTCTGTTATTATTTCGGATAATTTAATTGGTTCCCCAATTGTGTCAAATAATATTACAACTCTTATTGCAATGAATAATCCTTCTGTCAATAAGTTTTTAGATGGAGTTTCTTTAGGTGGAAATGTTATAATAAACTCTTCTATGGTAGAGGATTTTGAATGTGATAAGGTTAAAATATTTAAGGTTGATGCCACAAATATGGCATCAAATCTTGGAAATATTAAAGTTCAAAATATGGTTATGCTCGGAGCATATATAGGTATTTTAAAGAATTTCTCCCTCTTAGATGTGGAAACTGTTTTAAAGGATAAGTTTTTATCTAAGAAAAATGGGGAAGCTATAATTAAACTTAATATGGAAGCTGTCAAAGCTGGAATTGATGCTGTTTGTTAAATTATAAGATCTCACACCTTGTGGGGTCTTTTTTTAATAATTTTTATAAAGTCTAAAAGCCTATTAGATAATTAAAAAAATGCTTCAAATAAAAATGTAAAAATGAATACTAATAAAGCCATTAGGATGAATGATTTTTTATATAAAATAAAAAATGCTACATATTCTCTAATAAGTGCATTAGGTAAGAAATAATAAGCTGTTTTTGCACCTATTCCAGTGGCATCTAATCCAGCTCTACGTGCATAAATAGAAGCTCTAAGTGTGTGATAATTGCTGGTTGTAAATACACATGTGTAATCCTCTTTATTGGTATCATTTTCAATTAGCTTTTTTGAAAATAGCATGTTTTCTGAGGTGTTTTTCGATTTATCCTCTGTCAATATATGGTTTTCGTCAATTCCAATGGATAATAGATATTCTTTCATTGCTTGGGCTTCTGATATTTTTTCATCTCTTCCTTTGCCTCCAGATAATACTAGTTTTATATTTTTATTTATTTTTTGGTTATCTTTATATAAGTTAATTGCTGTATCCACTCGATTTTTTAATAGTGGGGATATTTTATTTTTAATAAGCCCACTTCCTAAAATTATAATATAATCTATTTGTTTTTGGGGCTTTGATATATTGCATATTATTACGCTTGTTAAAAATACAAGGGTATGTAAAAAATAAAATAAAAATACTGCTAAAATTCCATGCCAAAGGAATATAAATGTGCTTGGAAGCTCAATATTTCTCATGATAAACATAAATATACATAAAGCTATAAGCATTATAGCTAATAATAATGTAAGGCTATTTGACAAACTATGCTTTTCTTTTTTAAATACTTTTTGTGCATTTAATAAAAGCATTACTATAATGGCATATATTCCAAAAAAAGATATAATCAAAAATAAAAACCATATTATTGCAAGTGTTCCATTAAAAAAAGCTGTATTTTGTTTCATAGCATAAATAATGTATGTAATTAATAATAAAATAAGGAAAATATCAAAAACGAAACCTGTAAAGATTGGGGCCTTATTTTTAAAATATAAAATTAAAAATAACATTAAGAATACTATTGTAGCAATACCAAAATACAAAACCATACTTACCTCCAAAAAAGTGACTATATATTTATTTTGCCTTTGTTGATGATTTTATAAACATATGCGATATAACTAATTTTTTAATTTTGTAACAATTACTATAATTTATGAATATTATAGAGTAACGCCTCATAGGATTAAACTATGAGGTCTTTTGTTTAATAAAATTTAAAAAAATTTTAAAGGAGTATATGTTATGGCAAAAAAGAAAAAAGTAATAAAACCAGAACCAAAAATGATAATAAATCAAGGAGATGACCTTCTTCCTGAAAAATATGTTGATAATGACCCCCGCAGACCTAAATTTGAACAAATTGAAGTAGAACCTTTTTCAGAAGAATATTTGGAAATTCAAAGAAAAAATCAAGAGAGAATTTTAAGAAGAAGAATTGATAATTTTTCA